>DILD01000063.1:0-157 GCA_002424845.1 Thiobacillus denitrificans
GGCCAGCTCACGCTCACGCCGTCGCGCGGCGCGGCGCGCCACTTTGCCTACCACGACGGCGTGCAGGACGCGCTGAGCCTGTTCTTCCAGTTCGCGTTGACCGCGCCGCCGGCCGACGACGCGCTCGCCTACCAGGTGTTCAACGGCAAGAAGCTGC
>DILD01000063.1:230-5205 GCA_002424845.1 Thiobacillus denitrificans
ACGGCCGCTTCGAGGTGTGGCTCGCGGCCGACCGGCATTACCTGCCGGTGCGGGTGCTGAGGGTCGACGACGGGCTGGAGGGGGAACTGGCGATTTCATCGATCACTGTTTCCGAATAGGAAGCGTCCCTTTCGAAGCGTTTGCCAGCCCAATCGAGGTGGAAGCCCTCTGAGCCGTCTGAGCGGCACCTTCCCGCGTCCTCGCAACCTTGGGCCTCGGCTTGGGCATCAAATTAGGCCGCTGAAAGACTGGGCCGCGTTGCCCGCCGCCGAGCTACATGCGGATCTGCTCGTCCGGCCCATGGTTTTGGGCCACAGACAGCCGAAGCCCCAGCACGCCAAGGATGCGGGACATGGTCTGAACGGTGCCCAGGCTCACGCCGCGTTCGATGTTCTGCACCGTCCGGAAGGACACCCCAGCCAGCTTGGCCAGATCGGCGGTGGTCAGGCGCAGCCCTTTTTTCATGTGGCACACCGCTTCCTGCAGGGACCATTCGGGGTGGGACAGCAGGTCATCCACCACCTGTTGCCTCAATTCCATCTGCTGCGAAAGGGTTAGCGGCTTGTAGCGTCGGTCCATGCGGCTTTCCCTATTGGAGCTGTTCCATGGCTTGGGCCTGCGCAAGCATGCCCGGCACCAGGTACTGGTGCACCTCTGGCTCCAGGCCAAAGTCAGTGCCCATCTCGGCCACTTCGCGCAAGGGCCTGGCCAGGGATTGCAGGCCCGCCACCAAGGGTTCACGCGCCAGTCCCGTGCGCTCGCACACCGTGTCCAGAACTGCCTTCCAGTCCACCCGGGGCTGTTCTTTTCCTTGCCATTTCATGCGCCGCGCCAGCCCGTCCGGGTGCAGGTACATGGGGGCGAAGTCGAAGACCGGCGTCAACCGTATGTTGCCCGCGAAGTCACGCTGGATGGCGGTATTGCGGGCATGGTTGTCCTTGTTGCCGAAGGCCAGATTGGCGACGTCGCGCTTGAGGTACTCGAGCATCTCCACCGCAGGTTCGCTGCAGGTCCTGGCCAGGCGGGCACACACGTCATCGTGGGCAGGCGCGACCCCGAAGCCCGCCATGCCCATGAGCGCCGCCAGGCTCTCCTGGCCCAGACGCGTGACCTGGCCGTCTTCCACGACCCGATCGAAGCGCGGAATGAAGAGAGCGCGGTCACGCAGGCTCAGGGGGGCATGCACGCGAAGTCCCAGGTGGGCGGCGATGGCCATGTAGGGTGCCTCGTGCCGCAGGATGGTGGCCAGGCGCTCGTTGGGGCCACGACCAAACTTCACGATGTAGTGCGCCATGGCCTCCGCATCCGGAAGCGTGTGGTCCAGGTACAGCAACCCGTCCTTCCTCCGGGTAAGGAGGATCTTGGGCCATTCCCCCTGCACACCGGAGGATCCGGCCACGAAAAGGCCATGCAGGCCCAGATAGCTGATGAAGTCTTCGGAGCGGGCCGCGACCTCGTCGTCGGTGAATCCCCTGACGATACCGCTATGGCTCGATAGCCAATCTGCGGCCTCCTTCACCCGCAGGTTGCCGATTGGATTGCCCGCCCCTGCCAGGAGCAAGGGCCAGTCGGCGTCAGCTTCGGCAGTCTCCGCCAGGCCAAGCTGGCGCAGAAGCTCCCCGCGGCCATAGCCTTGCGGAAGCATATCCAGGAGGAAGACGGGCCAGTGCTCGAGCTTCCAGGGCTTCAGCCCAACTTCGAGCTGGCTGCAGAGCGCCCACGCGTCTACTGCCCCGTGGTGCGACAAGGCCCACTCGGTCGCGTAGCCTGTGTAAGTGGCCGTTCGCCATCCCCGCGCAGCGTCGCCGAGCAGGCTCACATTCGCGACAACCTGCCATTGCCCGGCAGCAAAAAGCTCGATGGTGCACTCCTTGTTCATGCACATAAATATATCAGGAATATTGCGATATCCAACTGGATTGCTGATACTTATATGTGCAAACATTAGCCGGACTTGAACTTGTCCAAGTGGCCGTGCCTGCCTGAGCTGACCAGCTGGCGGAGAAGGAGTCGATTTCGACGTGCGACCAAGGGCTTTATCAGAACGCCCCTGGGCCTTAAATCCGGGGGCACCTCATCCAAGTGCCCTCCGGGAACATTCGAGCGATCTCGTCGTTATGTGGGTCGTTGCTATCCGGCAACGTGAATTTGCCTTGGCGATACCAATGCGCTGGCCGGTTGGAACGGCGTGCATCGGCACGAGCTTGGCGGCCGGGCGGCCGTTGTATGCGCTGACGATCTCGCGCTCTCGGCCCTGCTCGATGACTTTCAGCAGGCAGATCCGCAACAGACGCTCGGCAATGTCTTTTCAGCGTGCCTCGCGTGTGTGCCACAAGCGGAGCACGTAAAGGGCCGAATGCCGAATCTCGTAGCGCATTTCGTAATACCCGACGAGCAGTCGTCTCACCTCACGCGGCTCGAATTCGAAGAGTTGCTCGCCGAGGCGCGGGGTGGCCAGCAGGACGTTGGGAGCTTTGGCCAGTGCCTGCACGGCCCGTGCGGCAGCCGGCTGGTTCACCGTGGCCTGGAATTCGTACAGGCGCGCCAGGTCGGAGAGCGCCTTCCCAGTCCACTTCAAGTCCATCAGCGAGGCACCGGCAGCGGCTTGTCTGTGTTTAGGCTGTCGGCCCACGCTTGTACGGCCTGGTGGTCGATGACATGGCCGGCATCGACGTCGGCGAGGGCCTCGCGGGTCAGGCGCTCCCGCTCTTCCTCCTGCTCTAGCCAAGCCGAGAGCGCCTGCTTGATGATCCAGCCACGCGAGCGTTCCAGCCGTTCGGCCATCTGATCGACCTTCTCGGCCAGCGGAAGCGGTACATGTGCGGTCAGCACCTTGGTTTCAGTCTGTGCCATGTTGAATCTCCTCTATCGGAACTTGATCTTGCCGGAGCCGGCGACGCCGTGGTCGCGGCGTGGCGGGTTGCCGCGCACAACAATGTCGCCGGAACCGGCTACTCTGGCGCGCACTTCGGAGCGGACGAATGCCTCGATGTCCCCGGAGCCGGCAATCGACAAACTGGCACGGTCGGCAATCAGTTCGCTGGCGTCTACGTCGCCGGAGCCGGCGATTTCGACCTCCAGGTGCGCGACCTGGCCATAGGCGGTGATATCGCCTGAACCTTCGATTTCGAGCTCCAGTCCGGTTTGCTGTAAATCGAACAGGGTTACGTCACCGCTGCCTTGGATCTTGATGGTCGGAGCCTCCGGCAACGCGATACCGACCACCGCACGAGCTTGGGTGAACGAGAAAGAGGGTCCCATCGGCTTGCCATTCACGATGTCGCCCATGACGAACGAACCAACTGAGCCGTGAAAAACCATGCGGCCAGCGACGCCTCCGCTAATTGCAATGCCTTCGCGCTCGATCACCAGTTTCCCGCCGTTGAAATAGGTCTTGACGGACGCCACCGCGTCAGCCGTCTCGCCTGCCACGATGAGTGTGGGCTTGTCGAAGCGGCGGAATACCACATCGACCGCCCCCTTGACGACGATCTTGCGGATCGGCTGGAGAGGCCGTTCTTCCTTGACGTAGTTCTCGGTGCGATCCCACGCTGAACCGTTGCGGTCAGTCGTGACGGGTGAGCGAAAAATGTCCATCGGGAAAACTCCTCTTGAAATGCACTGATTCAAACATAATCGTATTGATTAAAGCTGAATCGGTCAAGCTGAATTCCCATTTTTGATGCTGGCAATCAATCCCTCAAGCCGTGATTTTTCCTCCAGCAATCGGCGACTTTCCGCCTCCTGGCTGGCCAGTTGCGCTTTCAGTTCCGGAACCTCTTTTTGCAATAGAACCAATTCGGCTCTTGCCTGGGTCAGCGCATTGGAAGCTTGCTCTAACTGCGTACGGAATTCCGTGGAAATGGTCGATAGGGCATGGGCTTGTTTTTCCAACTCCCGATGCTCCGCCGTTGCTTTTTGAAGAGCCTGTTTTTCGGTGGCCAGCTCGCTTTGCAAGCTTGCGATATCCCAATCCGCTTGCTCGGCGCGCACCTGGCACTGGATGAGTGCCTGCTGCTGGCCAGTTAGCGCGCGGCGCGTATCGGACAATTCCTGTTCGAGCCGCTGGCAGCGTTGGCCTGCTTCCCGGCGCTCCTCGGCGCGCTGGGCGGCAACGGCTTGCTGGTAATGTTCAAACTGTACCCGCGTCTGATCCAGTTGCCGGCTCAGGTTCTCGACTTCGTTTTGCCGGTCTTCCAGGCGCGGGACCAGGCTGGCCGCTTCCGTTTCCGCCCTCACGCGCGCCACCTGATGCGCACGATTCGATTCCGTTAGCTCGCCGCTGCGGGCGCGCTCCTGCGTCAGCAAGCTTTGCAGCGCATCCCGCTCTTTGAGGAGGGTGGCGGCATTTTCAGTGGCTGCTTTCAGTTTTTCCGCGAATTCGCGCTGGGCGGCCGTCAGCGCTTCCTGGGCTGCTTGCACTTTCTGATTTGCTTCCTGCTGCAAATGCTCGTAGAGGCCCTTGACGGCTTGCAGCAAGTCGGCGGGCAGGCCGACATCGTGCGCAATGACCTGCTCCTGATGCTCCGCCTTCCAGCGCTTGAGCATGGGGGCGATCGTGCTCTTGCTCCCCGTGCCGCCGATTGCCTCGCGCACCGTATCGACCGTGGGATTTTTCCCTTCGGCCGACAGCCGGGCTGCCGCCTTAGCGACTTCCGAATAAGTAATGCCTGCTCGCGCCATGCTCGCCTTCGAGTAAATAAGGTTACGTATTACGTGTTACGTAATTATGCGTATTAATATGGGTATTTTAAATATTTTATTTCACTATAGATAATCATGATAAATTAACTTATCGGGAGTAAAGTCAGAATTCTGCGGTACACTTGCCGTAACGCTGCCAAAAACCGCGAAAGTGAGCGACAAAATGGGGATGAAAGAAAACAACCCGGAAAACACCATTTTGCGTGGCGATTTGGCAAAACGTACTAGCAGTACGCTGATATCGGAACCTGAGATGCAGGAGCGCCACCGG
>DILD01000089.1 GCA_002424845.1 Thiobacillus denitrificans
TTCCAGCCGCAATGGGAGGCCTTGCCGACGGCCCCGGAGCCTGAGCTTGGGCGTTGACGATCGTCTTTTGACAGCCAATCAGACATTTTCCGAGATTTACCGGGTCGTTCGTTCCTGCCGAACGCAGAAGCTCAAGGCCGACATCCACTACGATTCGCGCCTGCGTCTGCTATCAGGAAGGACATACTTCCGATCCCGACCCTGAAGAGGCCTTCAGTCATCTGATTTGTGACTGCGACACGGCATCCTCCTAAACGAATCGTGCAGGAGGATGCAGCCTAAACGCTGGCCTCTTGTTACACTAGCAAGCCACCAATATAATAAGTCCTGCTTACTATTAGAGCGGTGACTCGTGGAATTGCGACAAGACAGTCTCGGCTTTCTGCTGACGGATGTTTCCCGTCTGATGCGTCGGGCCTTCCAGCAACGCCTGGAAGGAAGCTCTCTCACACTGGCGCAGGCGCGTGCGCTCGTTTACGTCTCTCGCCATGAGGGTGTTCGCCAGGTCGATTTGGCGGAAATGCTGGAAGTCCAACCCATCACGCTCGCCCGTTTGATTGACCAGCTCACGGATGCCGGTTTAGTCGAACGTCGCCCTGATCCCAACGATCGGCGGGCATATCGGGTGTTTATGACTTCTGCCGCCGCCCCCCATCTGGCCGCAATCGAGCAGGTCGCAGCGACGATCCGAACGGTCGCCCTGCACGATCTGGACAAGCAGCAAGCCGCCACCCTCCTCCTCGCCTTGCACAAGATGCGCGACAACCTGGCCTCGCGGTAACGCACCGCGACAGAACACCATTCCCGGAGTTTCTAGTTCATGAGTAATGTCCCAACCAGCGACGAATCATCTCGGGCGGAGCTGGCACGTCCGTCGAAGCGCCGCCTGAAACGGCTGATCCTGCTTGTCGTGGTGCCGCTGATCGTCGCACTCGTCATCGGGGTTGTGTACCTCAGGGGCGGCCGTTTTGTCGAAACCGACAACGCCTACGTAAAGGCCGACATGGTACCGGTCAGTGCCGAGGTGTCCGGAACAATCAAGCAGGTGCTGGTCCGGGAAAACCAAGCCGTCGCGGCGGATCAGCCGCTATTCCGGATTGACCCGGCGCCGTTTCAGGTGGCGGTCGCCAAAGCCGAAGCCAAACTGGCGCAGGTGCGCGTCGATCTTGCAGCAACGAAGGCGGGCTTTCGCGAAAAGCAGGCCGAAATTGCCCTGGCGCAAACCCGTTACGCCTTTGCGCGAAAAGACCAGCAACGACAGGCCGATCTGGTGGCACGCAAATTCATTTCGCCTTCCCGGTTCGACGACGCGAAGCAAACCACCGACCTCGCCGGGCAACAAATCGGCGCGCTGAATCAGGATCTGAAACGCATCGCGGAAACCCTGGGCGGCAGCGTCGATGCGCCGGTCGAGCGCCATCCCGCGTATCTCGCTGCGCTGGCCGAACTCGATCAAGCGAAGCTCGATCTGGCGCGCGTCGAAGTACGCGCATCGTTGCCCGGCACCGTGAGCAAGCCGCCCAAGCCCGGGCAGTTCGTCGCTGCGGGCGCGACGGCGATGGCCTTGGTGGTCAGCGGCCATGCGTGGATCGAGGCCAATTTCACCGAGACCGACCTCACCTACGTTCACCCGGGGCAGCCGGTTACGGTTCATATCGACACCTACCCCGACGCAGAATGGAAAGGCACGGTGGACAGCCTGAGTCCGGCCACCGGGGCGGAGTTCTCGGTGATCCCCGCGCAGAACGCCACTGGAAACTGGGTCAAGATCGCCCAACGTGTGGCAGTGCGGATCAGACTCGACACCGCTCCGGATCTGCCGCAATTGCGCGCCGGCCTGAGCGCGGTGGTCGAGATCGACACTGGCCATCGCCGTCGCCTGTTCGGATACACGCTCTGAGGCCGCGCGCATGAACGCGCCTGCGGCAGCCGTCCAACTGGAAAGCGCCAAGCGCATCTGGGTCGCCATGTCGGTGATGCTGGCGACCATCATGCAGGCGCTGGACACCACCATCGCCAATGTCGCGCTGCCGCATATGCAGGGGACGATGGGTGCGACGCAGGACCAGATTTCCTGGGTGCTCACTTCCTATATCGTGGCGGCGGCCATCTTCATGCCGCTGACCGGGTTTATCACCGCGCGCTGGGGGCGCAAGCGCGTTTTCATGTGGTCGGTAGTCGGCTTCACGCTGGCGTCGATGCTGTGCGGCGCGGCGCAAACCCTGCCCGAGATCGTGTTGTTCCGCCTGCTGCAGGGGATTTTTGGCGCGAGTCTCGTTCCGCTGTCGCAGGCCGTTCTGCTCGACACCTACCCGCCCGAACAACACGGCAAAGCCATGGCGATGTGGGGCGTGGGCGTGATGGTGGGGCCGATCCTCGGGCCCACGCTCGGCGGCTGGCTGACCGAGTACTACAACTGGCGCTGGGTGTTTTACATCAATCTGCCGTTTGGCGTGCTGGCCTGGCTCGGGCTCGCGGCCTTCGTGCGCGAAACGCCCATCGACCGCTCGCGGCGGTTCGATCTGCTCGGCTTCGCATTGCTGAGCCTGGGCATCGGCGCGATGCAAATGATGCTCGATCGCGGGCAATCGCTCGACTGGTTCGCCAACCCGGAAATCATCATCGAAGCGCTGCTCGCGGGCCTGGCGCTGTATCTCTTTGTCGCCCATATGTTCACTCACGACCACCCATTCATCGAACCGGGGCTGTTCAAGGATCGCAACTTCAGCGTCGGCCTTGTGCTTATCTTCATCGTCGGCATCATTTTGCTCGCCACCATGGCCTTGCTGCCGCCGTTCATGCAAAGCCTGTTGGGCTACCCGGTGATCGACGTCGGATTTCTGCTGGCGCCGCGCGGCGTGGGTACCATGATCGCCATGATGATGGTCGGCAAACTCTCGGGACGGGTGGATGTTCGCTACATGATTTTTTTCGGCCTCATCCTGACCAGCCTGTCGCTGTGGGAAATGACCCGATTCAATGCAAACATCGACGGCTGGGACATCGTGCGCACCGGCGTCACGCAGGGTTTTGGCCTCGGCTTTATCTTCGTGCCGCTGTCCACCATCACCTTCGCTTCGCTGGCGGCGCGCTACCGCAATGAGGGCACGGCGCTGTTCAGCCTGATGCGCAACATCGGCAGCAGCATAGGCATCTCGGTGGTAATGACTTATCTGGCGCAACGCACGCAAGCCAATCATGCCGCGTTTGCAGACTACATCAATCCGTTCAATCTGGCGCTCAGGCAGGCGGTCGAAGCAGGTGCCTACAACCTGACCACACCCCAGGGACTTGCGGCAATCAACAGCGAGGTGACGCGGCAAGCCGCCATGCTGGCCTATTTGCAAGACTTCAGACTGATGATGTGGATCACGCTGATCGCGATCCCGCTGGTTGTGCTACTGCGGGCGCCGGTCAAGCAGGCTGCCGCGAGCGGAGTGCACGCGGCAATGGACTGACTGAAGCACGGTTGGGCAGTGTGAGCGGCTATGCCCGACCGATTGCTCAAACGCTTACAACGCTATCGGAGGAAGATGTGCATGTTCCAGACCATTATTTTTGCCTACGACGGCAGCGCCGAGTGTCAGGACGCTCTCGAGGAGGGAATCGCCCTGGCAAGCCGCTTCAATGCCCGCTGTCATCTGCTGGCGGTCATTCCGCCGCCGCCCGCCATGGCTTTGGCGAACGGGCCGCTGCCCGGCGAATACATCGAGGAACAGCAAGCTCGCGTCAATGCCATTCTCGAGACAGGGCTCGCGCGCCTGCGCCAAGCCGGGGTGGAAGCGACAGGCATCCTGAGGACGGACGAATCGCCCGTCGAAGCCATCGGAGCTGTCGCCCATGAGACTGGTGCAGACCTCGTCGTCGTCGGCCATCACCGACGCTCGACCCTCGACCGCTGGTGGCGCGGCTCGGTCGGCCACTCTCTGCTGGATCATCTGCCATGCAGTCTGCTTGTTTCCATGCCGGGTGGCATGGCGATGAAGGCGGACGCCAAAGGCGTATAGCACGCCGCCTGACCGGCGCGACCGCATGGGGATTCAGGGAATCAACTGAAAATTGCCTGGACCCAAGCCTTGGTGAGTTCCCCGGGATGGTCGTGAACTTGCCTCGATGAATTGATTGGCGAGGCTGTCCTTCCGGGCGTCACTCACCTGTCGTCGAGTGGCACAGCCGAGCAAATGGAACCTCTTCTCCTGGTGTGTGAGTGGGTCGCACTTCTCACGCTACCCGATTCACTCATCATGTCCGCCCGAATCCAGACAATGGTGCGGTTTGAATTAGAGTCTACCGAACTAACTACTATAGCTTCACGGTTTTCATGCCAGGCGTATCGATGCGAATGGAGAAATCGTCTTCTAAGCCGCTGAGATCGGATGGGGTGTCGATGTCGGCGAAAATGCCGGGATCCTCGCATTCAAGCATCTGAATCCGCCCGGCATGGGCGGCGAGCAAAGGGTGCGCGCCCTGGTCGCTGCTGAGTTGGGCGAGATCGTGGAAAAATGCTCGCGCAAAACCGACNNTTGGAATTAGAGTCTACCGAACTAAGGGCTCGTTAATGAATAAATTGGGCATACGTTGCTTCGTATTCGGGATGGATGCAAGGCGCGAGGCGCAGCGAATGGTCGTTCCATTCGCAAGCCTTGCAACGCCGCAGACGCCCGAATACGCAGCAACCCTCCGGGCTGGGGTCGCTTTTGGCGCATCCCGGTGTTGCAAGCCGCTTGTTGTGAGTGACACAACCGCGCGTCTTGCGCCTAGGGCTGCACCTAAAGCGACCCCAGCGTATGCCCAATTTATTCATTAACGAGCCCTAACTACTATAGCTTCACGGTTTTNNCGAAGCAGGCTGGCTACGCCGTGGATGGTGTCATGCTGGATGAACGGCATGTCGGCCAGGGCGATCAGCCATCCGTCCTCGTCCCGCGCGGCAGTAACGCCGAAAGCAAGGCTGGTTCCCATGCCGGTTTCTGCTCCGGGACAGAATGCCACCTGCAGCCCTTCCGCTTCCAGTAGATGCGCAAGCTGCCGATCTGACGGACGCAGCACCGCAACGCCATGATCAACGCCGCTTAGCAGGTTGCGCGCCGCCTGTACGCCGACCGGGGTGCCGTCGGCCAGGGGGAACAACAGTTTGTCGCCGCCAAAGCGCGTTCCAGTACCCGCCGCCAGCAGAATGCCGACGATCATATGGCTGCGGCCATCGACTGGCGCGAGGTGTGATTCCCGCTTGCTGTGGCGGGCAGAACGCCAAGCCGGATACCGTGTCGCACCGCGGTCAATTCCGCCAGAATGGATATGGCGATTTCCGGCGGGGAGCGGCTGCCGATAGGCAGACCCACCGGCCCATGCAGGCGGTCAATTTCCGCTTTCGAAAGATCGAACAGGCTCAACCGTTCGCGCCGCCTCAGGTTATTGGCGTTCGAGCCGACGGCGCCGACATAGAATGCCGGCGATTTGAGCGCTTCCAGCAAAGCCATGTCATCCAGTTTGGGATCATGGGTCAAGGCCACCACTGCACAGCGGGCATCGGGCATCAGGGCGTTCACCGCGTCGTCCGGCATGCCGGGAACGAGTTCGGCGCCCGCAACATCCCAGGCTGCGCTGTATTCCTCGCGGGGATCGCACACCAGCACCTGATAATCCAGGGCCTGGGCGATCTGCGCCAGATGGTGGGATATCTGACCGGCGCCGATCACAAGCAGCCGCCAGCGCGGCCCATGCACGGCGGTCAGCGTCTGCCCGTCGAACTGCGTGGTTTCGTCGATGCACGGGGTGTAAAGGTGGATGCCGCCGGTGACGAGATCGAGACGCCGCCCGATCAGCCTGTGCTGCGCGATGGCCTCCTGGATCGCTTGCAGTATGGACAGGCCAGGAGCCGGTTCCAGCACCAGTTGCAGCGTGCCGCCGCAGGGCAGGTGGAAACGCTGGCATTCCTCGGCGGAACCGCCGTAAATGAGCACTTCCGGCCTGATGGGCGGCGCGGTGCGCACCCGCTCAGTCAGATCGGCCTCGATGCAGCCGCCGGAAACCGATCCGGCAAGCAGCCCATCGTCGCGCACTACGAGCATGGAGCCCACCGGGCGTGGGGATGAACCCCAGGTTTGGGTGACGGTAGCGAGCGTAACGCGATGGCCGTCATGCTGCCATCGCAGGCACTTGCGCAGGACTTCCATATCCGAGTTGTCCATCATGCGCTCCGCAGTTCCGAGGTTTCGAACGGCAGCTTGCGCAGGCGCTTGCCGGTCGCGGCGAACAGTGCGTTGGCGACCGCCGGCGCAAGCGGCGGCACGCCCGGCTCGCCGACGCCGGTAGGCGCCTCGCCGGACTGGACGATGTGCACTTCGACCCGGGGCATTTCGCTGATGCGCAGCAGCGGATAATCATGGAAGTTGGACTGCTCGACGCGTCCCTCCTTGAGGGTGATGGCGCTGTGCAGGGCTGCGGAAAGTCCGAAGCCGATGCCGCCTTCCATCTGTGCCCTGACCTGATCCGGATTGACCGCGATGCCGCAGTCCACGGCGCATATCACGCGATCCACGCTGAACGAACCATCCGGTCTGACGCTGACCTCCGCGACCTCGGCGACGAAGGAGTTGAACGATTCATGCACCGCGATGCCGCGCCCGCGCCGCACCCCGCTTTTCGGCGCCAGCGG
>DILD01000088.1 GCA_002424845.1 Thiobacillus denitrificans
CTCAACGACCCGGCGGCGCAGGTGGAATACGCGCTGGCCGAACTCGACCGCCTGCCTGCCACCCGGCTGCTTGTCCATTCCTCGCTGTATGCCTCGGCCCCGGTCGGTTATGTCGACCAGCCCGATTTCATCAACGCGGTGGCGCAGGTGGAAACCGGGCTCGCGCCGCGCGCGCTGCTCGCCGCGCTGCTGGACATCGAACACCGCCACGGCCGCGAGCGCAGTTTCCGCAACGCCCCGCGCACGCTCGACCTCGACCTGCTGCTGTACGGCGACGCGCATTTTCATGAAGAGGGGCTGACGCTGCCGCATCCGCGCATGCACGAGCGCGGTTTCGTGCTGTTGCCGCTGCTGGAAATCGCCCCCGACGCCGCGATCCCCGGCCGCGGCCGCGCCGCCGACTGGCTCGCCAGTTGCGGAGATCAGAGCGTGTCCGCCCTCCCCCCGCCTGCTGCCGCCGTCAACGCATGACGCTTTCCCGTTACCGCTACGTTGTCGTCGAAGGCCCGATCGGGGCCGGCAAGACCAGCCTGACCCACAAGCTGGCCGAGCGTCTGAGTGCCGACACCCTGCTGGAAAACGCCAGCGACAACCCTTTCCTGCCGCGCTTCTATCAGGAGCCCAAGCGCTACGCGCTGCCGACCCAGTTGCACTTCCTGTTCGACCGCTCGCGCCAGTTGCGTGATCTAGCGCAAGGCGACCTGTTTCGCGCCGGCACGGTGTCGGATTTCCTGATCGACAAGGACATGCTGTTTGCACGCCTGAACCTGGACGACGATGAATTCGAGCTGTACCAGAAGGTCTACACCGATCTTTCCCTGCAGGCACCGACGCCCGACCTGGTGATCTATCTGCAGGCGCCGGTCGATGCACTGCAGGATCGCGTCCGGCGGCGCGGCGTGGAATACGAGCGCGGCATGGATGCGGGCTACCTGCAGCGACTGGCCAACAGCTACAGCGAATTCTTTCACCGCTACGAAGCGGCCCCGCTGCTGATCGTCAACACCAGCAATTTCAATTTCGCGAAAAGCGATAGCGATCTCGAGCTGCTGCTGGAGCGCATGAACAAGATGCGCGGCCCGCGCGAATTCTTCAGCCGGGCTGCCTGAGATGAACGTTACCCTGTCTGCCCTCAAGAGCATGCGCGAACGCGGCGAAAAAATCGCCGTGCTCACCTGCTATGACGCCAGTTTCGCGCGCGTGCTCGACGACGCCGGAGTCGACGTGCTGCTGGTCGGCGACTCGCTCGGTATGGTAGTGCAGGGACACGCCTCGACCCTGCCGGTGAAACTGGCCGAAATGACCTATCACACGCGCTGCGTCACCGCCGGCACCGAGCGTGCCTTCATCGTCGCCGACCTGCCCTTCGGCAGCTACCAGCCCTCGCCGGAACGCGCGTTTGCCGCCAGTGCGCGGCTGATGGCCGCAGGCGCGCACATGGTCAAGCTGGAAGGCGGCGCGGTGATGGTCGAGACCGTCGCCTTCCTCACCCGGCGCGGCATTCCGGTGTGCGCCCACGTCGGCCTGTTGCCGCAGTCGGTGAATCAACTCGGCGGCTACCGGGTGCAGGGGCGCGAGGATGCCGCGGCCGCGCAGCTGATCGCCGACGCACGCGCACTGGAAGCCGCCGGCGCCGGACTGATCGTGCTGGAAATGGTGCCGGCCACCCTGGCGAAGGCGGTCACCGAGGCGCTCACCATTCCCACCATCGGCATCGGCGCCGGGGCGGATTGCTCCGGCCAGGTGCTGGTGCTGTACGACCTGCTGGGCCTGGTCCCGCGTGCGCCGAAATTCTCGAAGAATTTTCTGGCGGGCAGCGGCGGCATCGAAGCGGCGGCGCGTGCCTATGTCGACGCGGTGAAAAACGGCAGCTTCCCGGCCGCCGAACACGCCTTCTGATGCAGATCCTGCATACCGCCGCCGAACTGCGCGCCGCCCTCGCCGGCGAGACCCGCACCGCGTTCGTGCCCACCATGGGCAACCTGCATGCCGGACATGTATCGCTGATCGCACTGGCCCGACAACACGGCGGACCGGTGGTCGCCAGCATCTTCGTCAACCCGTTGCAGTTCGGCGCCGGCGAGGATTTCGAGCGTTACCCGCGCACCCTGGCCGCCGACTGCGAGAAGCTGGCTGCCGCCGGCTGCGACATCGTGTTCGCGCCCGATCTCGCCGGGATGTACCCGGTGCCGCAGACCTTCACCGTGCAGCCGCCCGACAGCCTGGCGAACGATTTATGCGGCGCGTTCCGCCCCGGCCATTTCAGCGGTGTCGCCACCGTGGTCCTGAAGCTGTTCAACCTGGTTCAACCGCGCACGGCGGTTTTCGGCAGCAAGGATTTCCAGCAGTTGTTCGTCATCCGCGAACTGGTGCGCCAGTTCAACCTGCCGATCGACATCGTGGCAGGCGACACCCTGCGCGACGCCGATGGACTGGCGCTGAGTTCGCGCAACGGCTATCTCGCCCCCTCCGAGCGCATCCAGGCCACGGCCCTGTATCGCGAACTCGCCGCCCTCTCCGAGTCTGTCCAGGCAGGCGAACGGGATTTCGATGCGCTCACCGCCGCTGCCAGCCGCCACCTGAAAATGGCCGGCTGGCGCGTGGATTACGTCGCCATCCGCGATGCCGCGACCCTGCAGGCGCCGACCCCGGCCAGCACCCGACTGGTGCTGCTGGCCGCCGCCTGGCTGGGCAAAACCCGACTGATCGACAACCTCGAAACCAGCCTGGGCCGGTGATCCCGGGCACTGACCGGCACCGTTTGGCCCCTGCCCCCAACGCGGTATAATGTCGGTCCTTTTTTGTGATTGTGAGGGCACCGTCATGCAAAGAACGATGCTCAAGTCCAAGCTGCACCGGGCAACCGTCACGCACTCCGAGCTGCATTACGAAGGCTCGTGCGCCATCGACGAAACCCTGCTGGACGCGGCCAATATCCACGAATACGAGCAGATCCAGATCTACAACGTCACCAATGGCGAGCGCTTCACCACCTATGCCATCCGGGCGACGCGCGATTCCGGCATCATCTCGGTGAACGGCGCCGCCGCGCACAAGGCCAATCCGGGCGACCTCGTCATCATCGCCACCTATGCGGTGTACAACGAGCTGGAACTGGCGCGCTACGAGCCGGAACTGGTCTACGTGGATGCGGACAACCGCATCATGGACACCCGCCACGCCATTCCGGTGCAGGCGGCGTAAATCCGACGCGCACCCGACCCAAAGCCGGGTTTCCCCGGCTTTTTTTCGTTTTGGACCCATCCCGGTCCCAAAACCGGACGTGCCGTGATTTAAGCCGAATGGCAGCTCTTCGGCCTTAAAATTTACCAGTGACTCCCCGTCCCTGCCATGCCAAGATGGCGCGGTTCAACTCCACGTTTCACGATTACATGCCCGCAGCTCGGATCAGGTTGCTCTTGGCCCTTGCGCTATCGCTGGGGGTTCACGCAAGCCTGATGGCGCCATGGAACGTCCAGGCGCCCCCTCCTCCCCCCCGCGCATCGACACCGGAGCCCTTGCAGGCACGCCTTGTGATCGCACCTGTGCGGAAAATGGCGCCTGCCCGCCCCACGCCGCCACGCGCGGAGAAAATGAAACGCACGCCCGTCGCGGATTCCGCCTCGCCGCCGCCCTCACCCGGGAAGGTGCTGGCCACCATGCCGGCGCCGCCCGCGCCCACCGCGGAGGAATGGAAACTCGCCTCCACCTACACGCTCAAGAACAGCAAGCGCTACCGGTACAACTGGGGACAACAGGTTCGCAGCATGATGGGAACGGCAGTGGAAGGCCAGGATCAGGGTCTGGTGCGATTCCGTATCGAGATCGCACCCGATGGAAAGCTCGCCAAGGTGGACGTGCTGTGGTCGACTTCGGAAGTGGCCGAAAAGCTGGCCATGCAAGCCATTCGCTCCCTGCCGCCGCTGCCGCCCACGCCGACGGGAAAGCCGCTCGTCTTCGAGAAGACCATCGCCTTTGTACCGTTCGAGACGGGCTGGCCGCCCATCTATAAGTACGACTGCCTTCCGGATCCCCCGTCTTTCCATAACCCGTTCGCGTGGAACGGTTCCTCACCCCAGCCCCCTTCTTCAAAAGGGCATCGGGAAAACGCTTCACCCTCAGGCGGCGCGCGCCAACAGGCCGAGTGCCCCGATGCCGGGCCGGACTCCATCGAAGCGGAAGAAAAGGACATGGAACGCCAGTTCAAGGAATGGGGCGCGGCGCGATTGAATAGAGCCGATTGATTTTTTCAGGCATGAGGAACCGGGCCGAATAACGGACGCTCGCGGCGCCAGTCCTGGCTGGCTGCCAGGCGTCGAGACCGGCCGCCGCCCATGCAACGTCCCAGGTCAACTGGATAAAGCGCACAAGACCGCTGGCACCGGGCGTAGCGTAAGCGCCCGGTTTTGCCGCACCCGTCGGACTTATTTCAGCTTCCAGATATCCGCGTTGTATTCCTGCATGGTGCGGTCGGTTGAAAAGAAGCCGCTCGATGCCGTGTTGAGAATGCTCATGCGCGTCCAGCGTGCCTGGTCCTGCCAGGCCTGCGCCACCCGCTCCTGGGCATCGACGTAGCGCCGGAAGTCGGCCAGCACCATCCATGGATCATGCGGGCTCAGCAAGGCATCGAGGATCATGTCGAAGATACCGGACTCGCACAGGTTGAAATGCCCGGATTTAAGCAAGTCGATCACTTCGCGCAATTCGGGGTCCTGTTCAACGAAGGACATCGGCCGGTATTGCGGGCGCAGCGTCTCGACTTCATCGGCGTGCAGGCCGAACAGGAAGAAATTGTCCTCGCCCACTGCGTCGAGAATCTCGATATTGGCCCCATCGTAAGTGCCGATGGTGACGGCGCCGTTCATCATGAACTTCATGTTTCCGGTGCCCGACGCCTCCTTGCCTGCGGTCGATATCTGCTCCGACAGGTCGGTGGCCGGCGCGATGATTTCCATGCTGGTCACCCGATAGTTGGGCAGGAACGCTATCTTCAGCCGGCCATCGACATCGGGGTCGCTGTTGACCACTTCGGCCACGCTGTTGATCAGTTTGATAATGCGCTTGGCCATGACGTAGCCGGGCGCGGCCTTGCCGCCGATCAATACGCAGCGGTCTGCCCAGCCTTCAAGCCTGCCGCGATTGATGCGGTTATACAAATGGATCACGTGCAGCACGTTGAGCAGCTGCCGCTTGTATTCATGGATGCGTTTCACCTGCACATCAAACAGCGCATCCGGGTTGAAATCCACGCCGCATTCGGCCTTGACCAGGGCGGCAAGGCGCACTTTGTTGGCATGCTTGATCGCACGCCAATCGTCGTGGAAAGCCTTGTTTTTCGGATCTGCCAGCGGCTTGATCTGTTCCAGTTTCGCCAGGTCGGCGATCCAGTCATCGCCAATCTTGCTGCTGATGAGCGCGCTCATTCCGGGATTGGCGTGCGCCACCCAGCGACGGGGCGTCACGCCGTTGGTCTTGTTGTTGAACTTGTTCGGCCACAGGTCGACAAAATCGCGGAACAGGCCTTCCTTCAGGAGTTGCGAATGCAGTGCCGCGACGCCGTTGACCGAGAAGCTGCCGATGATGGCCAGCCAGGCCATACGCACCTGGCGCACGCCGCCCTCCTCGATGATCGACATGCGGCGCTGGCGGTCGCCGTCGCCCGGCCATTTCATCGAGACCTCGCGCAGGAAACGGGCGTTGATCTCGTAGATGATTTCCAGCAGGCGCGGCAGCAGGCGTTCGAACAGCGCCACCGGCCAGCGCTCCAGCGCCTCGGGCAGCAGGGTGTGGTTGGTGTAGGCCATGCACTGCGAGGTGATCGCCCAGGCCTCGTCCCATTGCATATGTTCCTGATCAAGCAGCAGGCGCATCAGTTCGGCCACCGCAATGGTGGGGTGGGTGTCGTTCATCTGGAACACGTTGTGCTCGGCGAGTTTCGACAGGTCTGAATTGCCGGCATCGCGCCACTGGCGCAGCGCATCCTGCAGGCTGGCCGAAGCCAGGAAATACTGCTGGCGCAGGCGCAGCTCCTTGCCGTTTTCACTGCTGTCGTTGGGATACAGCACCATGGAGATGTGCTCGGCATGGTTTTTCGCCTGTACCGCTTCGGTGTAGCTGCCCGCGTTGAATTCAGCCAGATCGAACTCGTCGGTGGCAGCGGCCTTCCACAATCGCAGCGTATTGACGACACGATTGCGATAGCCCGAAATCGGCATGTCGAACGGAATCGCCAGCACGTCGCTGGTGTCCGCCCAACGTGCGCGTGGAATCCCCTCTTTGTCCTGATAGTGTTCGACATGACCGCCGAACGGCACGCGACAGGTGAATTCGGAACGCTCGATCTCCCACGGGTTGCCGTCACGCAACCAGTGATCGGGATCCTCGATCTGGTAACCGTTCTCGATATGCTGACGGAACATGCCATATTCGTAACGGAGACCGTAGCCCATCACGGGAAGATTCAGAGTGGCGCAGCTGTCCATGAAACACGCGGCCAGCCGCCCGAGGCCGCCATTCCCCAATCCGGCGTCAGCCTCGACTTCCGCCACCTCTTCCAGCGACTGGCCGACGCTGATCAGCGCCTCGCGCGAGGCTTCCTCCAGCCCCATATTCAGAACATGGTTGGATAGCGCGCGACCGATCAGAAACTCGAGCGACAGATAGTAGGCACGGCGTTTCCCGGGTTGATCACGCTCGGCATAGGTGTTCATCCAGTCCGACATGAGGCGGTCGCGCAAGGTCCAGGCCAGCGCATGGTAGGTGTAGGTCGGCGGACAGCCCTGAAAGCGCCCCATGTGATAAAACTGGTAGCGCTCGAAATCCAGGGTGACCGCCGCGTCGCTGTTCGACAGCGGCTTCAGGGCATAAGAACAGGAAATGGCAGGTTTTTCGGCGGACATGGAGGTACCTGCAAAAGTCATAGGGAATAGAGCTCAAGATAATGGTTGGCGCTGTCCGACCAGTCGAATGGCTGACGCATCCCGGACTGCTGAAGGCGCCGCCAGGTTTTGGGCTGGCGATAGCATTCGATCGCACGCTGGATGGCATGCAGGAAATCGGCCACCTCCGGTTTATCGAAGACGAAACCGGTGGCGCTGCCATCGTCCAGGCTGGCCTCGGTCGCATCGACCACGGTGTCGGCCAGGCCGCCCGTTTTGTAGACGATGGGCGGCGTGCCGTAGCGCAGGCTGTACATCTGGTTCAGCCCGCACGGCTCGAAACGCGAGGGCATCAGGAACATGTCCGAGCCGGCCTCGATCTGGTGCGCCAGGGATTCGTCGTAACCGATCTCGACGAACAATCGCTGCGGATGCTGTTTGGCCAGTCGCGTCAACTTCTGCTCATACAGTGCCTGGCCACTGCCCAGCAGCACAATGCGAACATCGGTTTCAGCGAGCAGCACCGGAATGACGGCCAACACCCAGTCGACGCCCTTCTGCTCGACCAGCCGGCCCACCAGCCCCAGCAGGGGAGCCTGCATCGCCGCATCATCGACGTTCGGCAGAAACCGTTCTAGCAGGGCCTGTTTGTTGCGCCGCTTGCCCGGCTGGACGCGGCCCATCGAATAATGCGCGGACAAGTACGGGTCGGTGGACGGATTCCATATCCCGGTGTCGATGCCGTTGAGGATGCCGTACAGCTTGTGTCGCCGCGAGAGCAGCAGGCCATCCAGGCCGTAGCCGAATGCGGGCGTACAGATTTCGGCTGCGTAGGTGGGGCTCACGGTCGTGACGGTATCGGCGTAGACAATGCCCGCCTTCAGCATGGAAAAACCGCCATGGAACTCGACGCCTTCGGAAGACCACCAGTGGCTTGGAAGCTGCAATCGAACGAAATCACTGTTCGAAAAATGGCCGCCGTAGGCCAGGTTATGAATGGTGAACACGGTTTTCGGGCGCACGGGCTGTTCATCCAGAAACGCCGCTACCAGGCCGGTTTGCCAGTCGTGCGTATGGACCACCTCGGGTTGCCAGCCGATATCCAGTGCATCCTGGGCCAGCAACGCCGCCACCCGTGCAAACACGGTAAAGCGCTCGGCATTGTCCGGCCAGTCGTGGCCGCCGGCATTGACATAGGGATTGCCGGGACGATCGAACAAAGACGGGCAATCGATCACCCACAACGGAAAGGCAAAATCGGGGTGGCTCGATTCCAGAATGCGCGCGCTGACGATGCCTTCTGCACCACGCACATCAAGCCAGCCGAGAATGCGCACCTGATCGAGCTGGTGCAACAACGTGCGATAGCCCGGCAACACCAGGCGAATGTCGGCGCCCCGGCCATGCAGGGCGTGGGGCAGGCTGTAAAGCACATCGCCCAGTCCACCGGTTTTTACCAGCGGATAGGCCTCGCTGGCCACAAACAGGATTCTTTTCATGCCGCGTTTCATTATTTTGTCCGTCGTTTTATCGGGTCGAATCAGCCACAGGGTTTCAGGAAAATGGCGCCGAGCGGCGGGATCGTCACTTCAACGGAATGCTCGAATCCCATCCATGGCAAATTCTGCGGATGCAGGGGTTGTCCGTTGCCCAGATTGCTGCCGCCGTAATATACCGAGTCGGTATTCAGCGCTTCGCACCAGGCCGAACCTGACGGCACCCCAATGCGGTAGGCACGGCGCGGCACCGGAGTGAAATTGAGCAGCACCACCATTTGCGCTGACGCAGCCTGACCCTGGCGCACGAAACTCAAAACCGACTGGTCGGCATCGTGACAGTCGATCCAGCGGAATCCGCGCGGATCGAAATCGAACTCATGCAGCGCCGCCTCGTTCCGGTACAAATGATTGAGATCACGCAACAGCGCCCGAATCCCATTGTGCGCGGGAAAATCAAGCAGCATCCAGTCGAGCTGGCCGGCTTCTTTCCACTCGTTCCACTGGCCGAACTCGCTGCCCATGAACAGCAGCTTCTTGCCCGGATGCGCATACTGCCAGGCATAGAAAAGCCGCAGGTTGGCGAAGCGTTGCCAGGTGTCGCCCGGCATCTTGTCGAGCAGGCTTTTCTTCAGGTGCACCACCTCGTCGTGCGACAGCGGCAGGACGAAGTTCTCGGTCCACGCGTACACCTGACTGAAGGTCAGCTGGTTGTGCTGGTATTTGCGGTAGACCGGTTCCTTCTCGATGTAATCGAGGCTGTCGTTCATCCAGCCCATGTTCCATTTCATCGAGAAGCCCAGGCCGCCCAGTTCGACCGGGCGCGATACCGCCGGCCAGGCGGTTGACTCTTCGGCAATGGTCAACACACCGGGAAAGCGGCCGTGCACCTCGGTATTCATTTCGCGCAGAAAATGAATGGCTTCGATGTTCTCGCGCCCGCCGTACTGGTTCGGCAGCCATTCGCCCGCCTTTCGCGAGTAATCGAGATAGATCATCGAAGCGACGGCATCGACACGCAGGCCGTCGATATGGAATTCGTCGATCCAGTACAGCGCATTGGCGACCAGGAAGTTGCGCACTTCGTTGCGGCCGAAATCGAAAATCAGTGTGCCCCAGTCCTGATGCTCGCCGCGACGCGGGTCGGCGTGCTCATACACGGGCTCCCCGGTAAAGCGCGCCAGCGCCCAGTCGTCTTTCGGGAAGTGCGCCGGCACCCAGTCGAGCAGCACGCCGATGCCGGCCTGGTGGCAGGCATCGACAAAGGCGCGAAATTCGTGCGGCGAACCGAAACGCGCGGTCGGCGCGTAATAGCCTGACACCTGATAGCCCCACGAAGCATCGAGCGGATGTTCGGCAACCGGCAGCAACTCGATGTGGGTGTAACCGAGATCCTTCACGTAGGGAATCAGTTCGGCAATGAGTTCGTCCCACCTGTAGAAGCCGCCATCGTCATGCCGCCGCCAGGAACCGGGATGCAACTCGTAGATGCTGACCGGGCGATGCTGCCAGTCGAAGTGCGCACGTGCTCCGATCCAGTCGCCATCGCCCCACGCATAGCCCGTGTCTTCGGGCACGCAGCTGGTGGTTTCCGGGCGAGGAAACATCTGCCGTGCATAGGGGTCGGTCTTTCTCACCAGCTGACCATGCTGGCCGAGGATTTCGTACTTGTAGGCATGTCCCGCAACGAGACCCGGAATGAACAGCTCCCAGATACCGGAGGTGCCACGGCAGCGCATGGGATGGCGCCGGCCATCCCATGCGTTGAAGTCGCCGACCACGCTGACGCGCTGAACGGCGGGCGCCCACACGGCAAACAGGCAGCCTGCCACGCCATCGATGGTTTTCAGGCGCGCACCAAGGATTTTCCAGGCCTCGAAGTGACGCCCCTCACCCAGCAGATACAAATCCATCTCGCCCAGCTGCGGGCCAAACGTATAGGGGCAATGCATGGTGTGCCAATTGCCTGACGCCTTGTCCTGCCAGCGCATGACGGGATGCGGATCGATCGTGGTGCCCTTCGGCAGGATCTGTTCGAAACAATCGGTGCCCGCCACTCGTGCCATCAGACCGCCTGCCACCTCGACGGCCTCGGCGGCAGGCAAGAACACCCGCATCAAAATGCGGCCATCCGGCTGGGGATGCATGCCCAGCACCTCGAACGGATCGTGATGCATGCCGCGCTGCACCCGCATGAGCGGCTCGCTGATCGCTGGCAAGCCAGCATGAGGCGAGACATGCCTGGATGACTTCATGGTCTGGGATGACTCTCGCATCGATTGACTTTCTGTAATTGTTGCCGCAAACGGGATGCCAGATCGGGCGGCAGGGCATCCCATGCAAATCGCCATGTCCAGTTGCCGTTTTCCATGCCTGGCGTGTTCATGCGTGCTTCGCTACCGAGGTGCAGCACATCCTGCAACGGCAATATCGCCAATGCAGCACGGCTTTCCAGAACGGTGGAGATCATGGCGTCCAGCACCGCATCGGGATCGCTGATGGCAAATTGCTGCATCACCTGCTGGCGCACCTGGTCGGGCAAATCCTGCCACCAGCCAAGTGTCGTGTCGTTGTCATGCGTGCCGGTGTAATACACGGTGTCGGGCTGTACATTTTCGGGCTTGTGCGGGTTATCGTCGTGAGAATCAAACGCGAATTGCAACACAGCCATGCCGGGCAAGCCAAACTGGTGACGCAAAGCCGATACCTCCGGCGTGATGATGCCGAGGTCTTCGGCCACCAGCGGCAACTCCCCCATTTCGTCGGCAATGGCCTGCAGCAGCGCGGCCCCGGGCGACGCCACCCATTCACCATGGATTGCAGTGGGTTCATGGGCGGGAATCATCCAGGCTGCCTGCAAGCCCCGGAAGTGATCGATGCGCACCAGGTCGAACCACTCGAAATGCGCACGAAGACGGGCTCGCCACCAGGAAAACCCGTCGGTCTGCATCGTCGCCCAGTTGTAATGCGGATTACCCCAGCGCTGGCCCGTTTCGGAAAAATAGTCCGGCGGCACGCCCGTCACCACCGTGGGATGGCCCGTTTCATCGAGCAGGAAAAGGTCGCGCCGCGCCCACACGTCGGCGCTGTCGTGCGCGACGAAAATCGGCATGTCGCCAAACAGCTCAATGCCGCGTGCCGATGCCTGTGAGCGGATATCCTGCCAGTACATGGCTGCGCGATACTGCTCGACCCTGATCGCGCTCAGCTTGTCGGCATGGCTGACATCGAATGCGGCCAGCGCCTGGATGTCCCGATCACGCAGCGCAGCCGGCCAGTCCGTCCAGGATGCGCCCGCCTGTTCCCCTTTGATGACCATGAAGCGCGCGTAGTCGTCGAGCCAGTGTCGCTGCTTGTTGCACCAGTCGACAAAACCTTGCATGTCAGCGGGGAGACTGTCTTGATCCTTGATCGGAAACAATGCGGGATTGACCGCAAACGCCGAAGCGCACTGATAGGGCGACAGACCGGATAACGGCAGGCCAAGCGGCAACATCTGCCACACCCCGAACCCGGCGGCCTGCAAAAACTCCAGCCAGCGCACTGCGTCCGCCAGCGTGCCGGAAGGCAATGAGGTCGGATGCAGCAGCAGGCCGGCACGATGGCTGTCGAAATTCATTCGGACACCCCAAAAGCGATCCACGAAGGACACGAATAAACGCGAACTTTTGCTTTTCTTCGCGCCTCTTCGCGCCCTTCGCGGATAAAGGTTTGGGGCGGACTCATCAGGTATTCCTGCGCATGGTGCCTGCGTTTTCCGCCGTGCCGCCGCCACTCGACACCGGCACGTCGAGCATGGCGGGCGGAGCCACGCCGAGCAGGCGATACAGCTCGCGCAACTGGGTGCGATACAGTTGCTCGAAGTCGCTGACGCTGCCCGACGGATTGTAATCGCCGAACCACCAGAACCAGTCGGAGCCTTCACAGATGGCGAGCTGACGGGTTGCCAGCGACAACTGCTCGGCATTCAGTTTGCCAACAGCCGCCGCTCTGTCATAAGCCTGTTTGGCCGCAACCAGATAATCCCAGCCACGGTTCTTGTCCTCCGACCCGATCCAGGTGGAGAAACTGCCGTACACCCAGCTGCCGGCAGCCAGTCGTTGCATCGGTTTGGGTGGCGTTTCGGCCGACGCCCTGGAAAAAGTGGTGACTTTCAACGTAGGCCGGGTGGACAGCGCCGCGTAGAGTCCCTCCAGAAAATAATGGCCGTTTGCCGGGTAATACTCCCAGGCATTTTCGCCGTCGAGAATGACCGACACCACATGCTGGCCTGCCTCCTCGCCAAAAAAATGAGCGATGTTTTCCAGATGCCGGACGAAATCGGCCACCGCGTCGTCGGCATGCCAGTCGCTGTATTGGAAGCCGATCAGGTCCGACAGGCCATCGTCGCGGAAAAACATCCGTGTTTTGAAGCCATCGATACTCGTTGGCGAGAACAGCGCGTATTTGCTGTGCAGCTCTTCGTCCGGGCAGCCGGATTTGGCGCAGCTGTTGCGCCACACCCCCTCGCCCGAGGCCGTCCAGGTGAAATTCATTTCGTCGAGCTGGGCCAGCGCATCCTCGCTCACGCCGCCTTCCGACAGCCATACGCCAGCCGGCTTGCGTCCGAAATAGTGCTCGAATATCGCCACACCATGCTGCAGATGCCAGCGCGCACGTGCCGCGCCGTCCGGATAGGCCGGCGCCTCGGGAACGGGTGCATCCGGCAAGGCGTCGCGCAGGTTGGCGAAGTCATTCAACAGGGGCACGATGGGATGGCCGTAAGGCGTCATCGACAGTTCGACCTGTCCCCGGTCGGCCAGTGCCCGATAGCGTGGAATCAAGCCGGCCATGCACTGCTGTATCAGATGCAGCAACTCGTGACGATCCGCGGCGGAAAAGTCCTTCTCCTGTGCCATCAGGCGCTGTGCCAGCGGCAGCTGGCGCAATGAATTGCCCAGCCAGGCCAGGTGATACCAGGTCAGGATGTCGAGGAAATACTGCTCGGTCAGATAGCCCAGATGCAATGGCAGGTCGGCGCTGCTGGCCTCGGTTTTTTCGGCCATCAGGACCAGGCGATGAAACGCAGGGTACGGATGGATCATGCGCGGGGCATGACAACGCTGGCAATCCTGAACGATGCGCTGGCGGCTGGCGGCGTCGGACGGAATGCGCTCGATGCCGGACAACAGGTTCAACATGTGATCCTGGGTCGGCTTGCCGTGCTTCAGCAGGCCGTCGAGCTGCTGCGCGTAATCGTCCAGCTGCTCCAGCAGCACCGGCGCGAAATTCACCACCGCGTGCATCGCGGGGTGCCGCTCCAGATGCGCGGCCATGTCGCTGTAGTCCTTGATGCCGTGCAGGTACACCCAGGGCAAATGGTAGGCACCCTTGAGGCCTTCCCGGTAATAGGGCTGGTGCATGTGCCAGCACAGAACGACGTTGAGCGAATTAGCCGTCATAGTCGTTTTGCAGCCTCGCATACAGGTTCTGCCCCAGCATTGCCGGGGTCACCAGGGTGATGCCTTCCTTGGTCACATGAAAGCGCTTGGCATCCTCGACCGGATCTTCGCCGATCACGGTACCGTCATGGATCACACAGCCCTTGTCGATGATGGCACGGCTGATGCGACAGTTTTTTCCGATGCTGACCTTGGGCAGGATCACGCTGTCCTTGATCAGGGTATAGCTTTCCACCGTGCTGGCAAAAAACAGCACCGAACGCTTGACCCGCGCCCCCGACAGAATACAACCGCCCGCGATCAGCGAGTCGATCGCCTCGCCGCGGCGTCCCTCGTCGTCGAAGATGAACTTGGCAGGGGGATATTGCGGCTGGTAGGTCCAGATCGGCCAGTCCCGGTTGTACAGATTGAGCTCGGGCTCAATCGAGCACAACTCCATGTTGGTCTGCCAATAGGAATACAGCGTGCCCACATCGCGCCAGTAAGCAGGCAAGCCTTCCTTGTTGCGGAAAGGGAAGGCCATGGCGCGTGCCTTGTCGATATTCTCGGGAATGATGTTTTTTCCGAAATCGTGGTCGGACAAGGCATTGCCCGCATCCTCGATCAGCGTTTTGTAGAGAAAATCCTTCGAGAAAATATAGATGCCCATCGACACCAGTGCGGTCCCGGGTTTTCCGGGCATGCTGTCCGGGTTTTCTGGCTTTTCGGTGAAACGGGTAATGCGCATGTTTTCATCCACCGACATCACGCCAAAACCTTTCGCTTCGGCCACCGGCACTTCCATGCTGCCCACCGTGAAATCGGCACCGGTCTGCACGTGATACAGCAGCATGTCGGAATAATCCATGGTGTAGACGTGATCGCCGCCCAGCACCAGCACATAGTCGGGGTGATGACGCTGCATGATGTCGATGTTCTGGAACAACGCATCGGCGGTGCCCTGATACCACTCCTTCTTGTGGGTGCGCTGCTGGGCGGGCAGGATTTCCACGAACTCGCCGATCTCGGCACGCATGAAGCCCCAGGCACGCTGCAGATGGCGGATCAGCGAGTGTGATTTGTACTGGGTCAGCACGCCGATGCGACGGATGCCCGAGTTGACGCAGTTCGACAGCGGAAAGTCGATGATGCGGTACTTGCCGCCGATCGGTACCGCCGGTTTCGCACGCCAGGCGGTCAGGTCTTTCAACCGCGAACCCTCGCCCCCGGCCAGCACCAGCGCCAGGGTTTTTGCAGTCAGGTCGGTCGCCCGTTTCGGCTCGGTGTAATAACGATAAAGCCGCTCCTGCTGGTCTTTCGATATGGTCATCGCTCTCTCCTGTTTGTTGCCCGGTTTGTTATGTGTACTGTCATTCTAAAACCGGTTCCGGGTGCAAGGCTGCTGCAATCGCGCCCCGAACACCCAGCCGTTGATTGGTCACCAGAAAAATCGGGGTGCGTTCGACCACGCCACGCATGCGGCCCTTGTCGGCGGCAGCGGCCATGAAGCGGGGCGATCGCATGCGCGCCTGCAAATGGGTTGCGATACCGCCGGCGATATACAACCCGCCGCGCGGCTGATAGAGCAGCGCCACATTGCCTACCCATGCCCCATATAAATCGATGAAAAGTTCAAGCGCCGCTTCAGCAGCCGGGTCCCCCGCATTGGCCCGCGCGGCCAGGGCGGCGCCGTCGACCGGCTCATCGTTCAAAAGCGCACCGGACTCGCTGCGACAAAAGCGGTACAGATCGTTCATCGCCAGCCCAGACACCACGCGCTCCCAGGACACATGGCCATAATGCGTGCGCAGCTGTTCCAGCAGTTGCGCCTGCCGCGCATTGGCAGGCGCAAAGTCGATATGCCCACCTTCGCTGGGGTAACAACGATAACTGCCATGACCATCCGGCAACATGAAAGCCAGTCCCAGTCCGGTTCCGGCTCCGGTAACGGCGCGCACGCCATCAGGCTCGACCGGCTGTGCATTCAACGAAATCATGTCGTCCGCCGCCTGTGTCGCCACACCGGCGGCGGCGGCCTGAAAGTCATTGATGAAACGGACATGGGGGATGCCGAGCGACACGCGCATATCGGCGGCATCCAGCGTCCAGTCCAGATTGGTGAGGGTCGCACGCTGTATGCGCATAGGCCCGGGCAAAGCCAGCAGCAGGCTATCCGGGGAATGCTTCAGCGCGGCATCGGCAACGAATTGGCGAATCAGTGCATCGGCCGTGGCAAAAGCTGCGCTCGGGTATTCCCGCTCAAAACGCAGAAGCTGCGCGCCCCCGGCCTCCGCTGTCACCCAGGCCAGTCTGCATGATGTTCCCCCGATATCGCCTGCAATCAACTCCATATTCAAACTATAAGCCAGTGTGCGGGTGGCTCATTCTCCGGTAGATATTGATGAGCGCATTGGTCGAAGCATCATGGCCGCCCACCGGCGCTTCGGCGTGCAGCTCCGGCAGGATGCGGCTGGCCAGTTTCTTGCCGAGCTCCACGCCCCACTGGTCGTAGGAGTTGAGATTCCAGATCACCCCTTGCACAAATATCCTGTGCTCGTAGAGTGCAATCAGCATACCCAGAGCATGGGGCGTCAGTTTCTGCAGCAGGATGGCATTGCTGGGGTGATTACCTTCGAAAATCTTGTGCGAAACGAACTGGTTAGCCCCTACCGCACCCATTTCAAGCTGCGTTTCCTCGCGCGTGCGGCCGCGCATCAGCGCCTCGGTCTGCGCCAGGAAATTGGCGATCAGGATGTCGTGGTGTTCCTGCAACTCGGTGTGCGGCTGCACCGACACGATGAAATCCGCCGGAATCATCTTGGTGCCCTGGTGCAGCAACTGGTAGAAGGCGTGCTGGCCGTTGATGCCGGTGGCGCCCCACACGATGGTGCCGGTGGCGTAGTCGACCGCCTTGCCGTCGCGATCCACCGACTTGCCGTTGCTCTCCATGTCGGCCTGCTCCAGATAGGCCGGCAGGCTGCGCAGGTAGTGGTCGTAAGGCAGGATTGCGTAGGACTCGGCGCCGAAGAAATTGTTGTACCAGACGCCCAGCAGCGCCATGATCACTGGCATGTTCTGCGCCAGCGGCGCATGGCGAAAATGCTCGTCCATCGCATGCGCGCCATCCAGGAGTTCGCCGAATCGTTCCGCCCCCACCGCCAGCACGATCGACAGGCCGATGGCCGACCACAGCGAATAGCGTCCGCCCACCCAATCCCAGAATTCGAACATCTTGGCCGGGTCGATGCCGAAGGCGGTGACCGCGTCGCGGTTGGTGGAAACCGCCACGAAATGCTTCGCGATATGTTTTTCCGCCTGCGACTGCGCCAGAAACCAGTCGCGTGCGTAATGCGCGTTGGTCATGGTTTCCTGCGTGGTGAAGGTCTTCGACGACACGATGAAGAGCGTCGTCTCCGGATTCAGCGCCTCCAGTGCCTCTTTGACATGGGCACCGTCGACATTGGAAATGAAGTGCACCTTCAGGCGCGGGTGGCGATAGGGTTTCAGGGCCTGGCAGACCATCTGCGGCCCGAGATCGGAGCCGCCGATGCCGATGTTCACCACATCGGTGATGCGCTCGCCGGTGTAGCCGCACCACTCACCGCTGCGTACCTTTTCAGCGAACGCCCCCATGCGCTCGATGACTGCATTCACCTTCGGCATCACGTCTTCGCCGTCGACCTTCACCGGGTGGTTGCTGCGATTACGCAGCGCCACATGCAGCACCGCACGGTTTTCCGTATTGTTGATTTTTTCACCGCTGAACATGCGCTCGCGCCAGGCAGCGACATCCGATTCTTCAGCCAGACTCACCAGCAAACGCATGGTTTCGTCTGTAATGCGATTTTTAGAGTAGTCCAGCAGCAAGCCGTCTACCTGCAGCGAAAAACGCTCAAAACGTGCGGGATCGGCCGCAAACAGATCGCGCATGTGAACGGCGTCCATCTGCTCACGATGTGCCTGCAACTGACGGCACACCGGCCGATGCAAGGCTCCCGCCTCACCCTGAATCCCGCTCATTGCTGAAGACACGCGTTTCCTCCCAAGATGACAGCCTGCACCGCCACTAAACTGTCATCAAGCAATGCTTGTGCCATAGGCACATCGCGTTGCTCTCATACCGCATAACGTTAACCAAAAACCATGAAGCACGGATGACAAGTCGATCCAACGGCTATCCGCGCCATATTTATTGTATTTAAGACCAGGGCAGAAACGACTGCAATGCACCAAAATGGTGTCTGACAAGCACGATGGCGCACCACCCCAAAAAACCGAGCTGAAAAACAAAGGTTTTCCTGGTGCCGGGAGGGGGACTCGAACCCCCACACTGTTACCAGCGGCGGATTTTGAATCCGCTGCGTCTACCGATTCCGCCATCCCGGCAAGGGAGCCGGGCGCGAATGCGCCCGACGACAGAAGCCGCGCATTATCGCCGATTCGAGCGGTCAGCCGCAAGGCGACAGCTATAATCGCGCCCCATGCGCGTTGCCGATTTCGACTTTGACCTCCCCCCTGAGCTGATTGCCCAGTTTCCGCCCGTGGTGCGCGGCGGCAGCCGGCTGCTGCATGTCGAAGCAGCCGGCACGCTGCATGACCGCCTGTTTAGCGATCTCCCGAGCCTGCTGCGTCCGGACGATCTGCTGGTGATGAACGACACCCGCGTCATCAAGGCCCGCCTGTTCGGCACCAAGGATTCCGGGGGCAAGGTCGAACTGCTGGTGGAGCGGGTGACCGGAGAATTCGAGGCGCTGGCCTTCATCCGCGCGAGCCACGCGCCCAAACCCGGTTCGCGTATTCACCTGGCCGGCGAGGTGGTGCTGGAAGTGCTGGCCCGGCAAGACGATCTGACGCAACTGCGCTTTCCGCAGCCGGTACTGGGCATACTGGACCGGATCGGCCGGCTGCCGCTGCCGCCTTATATCGAACATGTACCGACTGCGGACGATGAAACACGCTACCAGACGGTGTATGCCAATGAGCCCGGCGCCGTGGCGGCACCGACGGCAGGCCTGCATTTCGACGATGCGATGCTGAATACCCTGCGCGAGCAGGGCATCCGCACGGCACAGGTGACGCTGCATGTGGGCGCGGGCACCTTCCAGCCGGTGCGGGTGGACACGCTGGCCGAGCACCGGATGCACAGCGAGCGCTACACGATTCCGCAGGCGACCGTCGA
>DILD01000085.1:0-45997 GCA_002424845.1 Thiobacillus denitrificans
GGCGAGACAAGAAAAGTGACTAGCTGCCGGGCTACCCCCGGCCAACGGTCCTTCGCGCATTGAAGCTTTAACCATCAAAGTGCTTCGCGCCAATCAAAGAACTGGATTGCTTCGCTGCGCTCGCAATGACGGGCATCACGCACTCACAGCGCCTGCACAAACCCCAACACCTCCGCCGCATGCCCCGGCGCCTTCAACCCGCGCCAGCTCTTCACCAACTTCCCCTTCGCATCGAACACGAACGTGCTGCGCTCGACCCCGCGCACCTGCTTGCCGTACATGTTCTTCAGCTTCATCACGCCGAACAGCTCACAAGCGGTTTCATCCTTGTCGGACAGCAGTTCGAACGGGAAACCCTGCGCGGCCTTGAAGCCTTCATGCGACTTCAGACTGTCGCGCGAGACACCGACGACGATCGTGTTGGCCTTGGTGAAATCCTTGAATAGATCGCGGAATTCCTGGCCTTCGAGGGTGCAGCCGGAGGTGTTGTCCTTGGGGTAGAAATAGACGACGACATTCTTGCCGCGATGATCGGACAGCTTGAAGATGATGTTGCCGGTGGACGGCAGTTCGAAATCCTGGATGACGGGTTCGTTCATGGGGTGATATTCCTTATCGGGTAGAGGATTTCAGCAGCACGATGACGGCGCCGGCGCCGCCATCGACGGTGCGCGCCTGGCAGAAGGCGAGCACGTCTTCGCGCTGCATCAGCCAGTGGCGCACCTTGTTTTTTAGTACCGGGAGGCGGTTCTTCGATCCGTGGCCCTTGCCGTGGATGATGCGTACGCAGCGGCGATCTTCGAGCATGCAGCGGTTGAGGAAGGCGGCTAGCGCCACGCGTGCCTCGTCGCCGGTGTGACCGTGCAGGTCGAGTTCACCCTGGATGACCCAGCCGCCGCGTCGCAGTTTCCTGAGTGCGGCGGTGGGCACGCCGGGGCGCGAGAAGAACAGCTCCTCGCCGGTGGAGACGGCGGCGTCCCAGTCCCACGGATCGGACAGGGCGTCGATCAGGACTTGCTGCTCGTCGGCCCGTCTTTGACGGGCGATGGGCTTGGGGCGTGGGCGTGCAAGATTCGCACGGTCGGAGGGGGCCAGGGGAACGACATCAGCGACGGCGCGGCGGAACAGCATGGCGCCGTCGGCCGCGGGCTTCGGTTTATGCGGGGCCTGATGCAGCGTAGCGGGTTGAACCGACTGCTCGCGCAGCACGCGGCGCATGCGTGCCAATGCCTCGAACGAGGCGGGTGCGAGCGCACTGTTGCGTGCACGCTTCATGACGCTTCAACCTGACGCAGCGGACCCGGTCAGTCCTTGCCGAGCGCGTCCAGGTAACGTTCGGCGTCGAGCGCGGCCATGCAGCCGGTGCCGGCGCTGGTGACGGCCTGGCGGTAGATGTGGTCCTGCACGTCGCCGGCAGCGAACACGCCTTCGATGTTGGTGGCGGTGGCATTACCCTTGTTACCGCCCTTCGTCACGATGTAGCCGCCTTCGAGCGTGAGTTGGCCTTCGAAGATGCCGGTGTTGGGCTTGTGGCCGATGGCGATGAAGACGCCGGTGAGCGCGATGTCTTGCGTGCTGCCGTCTTTGGTGCTCTTGATGCGCATGCCGGTGACGCCGGTCTTGTCGCCCAGCACTTCATCCAGCGTGCTGTCGGTGGCGAGGCTGATCTTGCCTTCCTTGACCTTGTCCATCAGGTTGTTGACGAGGATTTTCTCGGCCTTGAAGGTGTCGCGGCGGTGCACCAGGGTGACGTGTTTCGCGATGTTGGCCAGATACAGCGCCTCCTCGACCGCGGTGTTGCCGCCGCCGATGACGGCGACATCCTGGTTTTTGTAGAAGAAGCCGTCACAGGTGGCGCAGCCCGACACGCCCTTGCCCATGAACGCCTGTTCGGACGGCAGACCGAGGTACATGGCCGAGGCGCCAGTGGCGATGATGAGCGCATCGCAGGTGTAGGTGCCGGAATCGCCGATCAGGGTGAACGGCTTTTCGGTCAGCTTGGCGGTGTGGATCTGGTCGAAGATGATTTCGGTCTTGAAGCGTTCGGCGTGGCGCTGCAGGCGGTCCATGAGCTCGGGGCCCTGCACGCCGTCGACGTCGCCTGGCCAGTTGTCGACTTCGGTGGTGGTCATCAGCTGGCCGCCCTGCTGCATGCCGGTAATGATGACCGGCGAGAGGTTGGCGCGCGCGGCGTAGACGGCGGCGGAATACCCGGCAGGACCGGAACCGAGAATGACGAGTTTGTGGTGTTGGGTGCTCATGGCCTGTGCTCGGACGATGGGGAAGCCCGTTATTCTAACCAAACTTGGCGGCAGCGTTTCCATGCCGGCAGCCCGGTTACACCTGTGTTGTCCAATATTTCCGATCTCACGCCTTCATGGATTGTCCGGGATGCATCCTGATCAACCCTATCTATAAAATATCCGGGATAATTCAGGACACTCCTGTTCGTTACGTTCTCATGGCGCGCTCTGCTTCCCGTTCGTCCCAACCCCTGCCGCCCCGCATGCAACGGCTTCTGCGAGAAGCGCGTGCCCTGCTGGTGGGATTCGCTGCCCTGTTGCTGGCTGCCATTCTGCTGACCCACAACGGCGCCGATCGCGGATTCAGCACGACTGGGGATGGGCCGGTCATCAACAACCTGGGTGGTGAGAGCGGTGCCTGGCTGTCGGACCTTTTGCTCATGCTGTTTGGTGTGTCGGCCTGGTGGTGGGTGCTGTTGGCGGTTGCTTACGTCATTCATGTTTTCCGGCATCTGGATGAGCAGCCTCTGACGGGGACGCGTCAGCGCTGGCTCAGGCTGGGTGGTTTTGGCCTGTTGCTGTTTGCCAGCACCGGGGTCGAATGGCTTCGTACCTGGCATTGGAGTGTGACGCTGCCAGATGCACACGGCGGGTTGCTGGGTGCCTGGATAGGCAATATGGCGGGAACGCTGTTTGGTTTCACGGGCGGCACGCTGGTTTTGCTGTTATTGATGGCAGTAGGCTTCAGCTTGTTTACCGGCGTGTCATGGCTCACCATGGCCGAACGCACCGGCGAGTGGGTGGAGTGGAGCTATTGGAAGGCCATCCAGACCTGGCAGGCCTATCGCGATCGCAAGCTGGGCGAGGTCGCGCAGCAGAAACGTGAAGCGAAAGTCCTGGTGGTCAAGAAGAAGCTCGATGAGGCGCCGCCGATTCGCATCGAACCGGTGATCAGGGAAGTCCCGCAATCCGAGCGCGCCGTCAGCGAGAAACAGGCGCCGCTGTTCTCCGAATTGCCCGACTCACCGTTGCCGCCGCTGCATCTGCTCGATCCTGCCGACGAGGCGGTGGAAACCGCGAGCCCCGAGGCGCTGGAATTCACTTCGCTGATGATCGAGCGCAAGCTTGCCGAGTTCGGCGTCGAGGTCAAAGTGGTGTCGGCTTCGCCTGGGCCGGTGATTACACGTTATGAGATCGAACCCGCGGTCGGGGTAAAGGGCAGCCAGATCGTCAATCTGGCCAAGGATCTTGCGCGCACGCTGTCGGTGATCAGCATTCGTGTGGTCGAGGCGATTCCCGGCAAGCACACCATGGGGCTGGAAATTCCCAATCCCAAGCGGCAGATCGTACGGCTGTCCGAAATTCTCGGCTCCAAGGCCTATCACGATAGCGCGAGTCCGCTCACCATCACGCTGGGCAAGGACATCGCCGGCAATCCGGTGGTGGCCGATCTGGGCAAGATGCCGCACCTGCTGGTGGCCGGCACCACCGGCTCGGGCAAGTCGGTCGGTGTCAACGCCATGATCCTGTCGCTGGTGTACAAGTCCGACCCGTCTGCCGTGCGCATGATCATGGTCGACCCCAAGATGCTGGAGCTTTCAATCTACGAAGGCATCCCGCACCTGCTGGCGCCGGTGGTCACCGACATGAAGCAGGCCGCCAGCGCGCTCAACTGGTGCGTGGGCGAAATGGAGCGGCGCTACAAGCTGCTGTCTGCGGTCGGCGTACGCAACCTGGCCGGCTACAACCAGAAAGTGCGCGACGCGAAGAAGGCCGGCACACCACTGACGCATCCGTTCAGCCTGACGCCGGACAATCCCGAACCGCTGGACACCATGCCGATGATCGTGGTGATGATCGACGAACTCGCCGACCTGATGATGGTGGTCGGCAAGAAGGTCGAGGAACTGATCGCGCGGCTGGCGCAAAAGGCGCGCGCGGCGGGCATTCACCTGATCCTGGCGACCCAACGGCCGTCGGTCGACGTCATCACCGGCCTGATCAAGGCCAACATCCCGACGCGCATCGCTTTCCAGGTGTCGTCCAAGATCGACTCACGCACGATTCTGGATCAAATGGGCGCCGAGGCGCTGCTGGGGCAGGGCGACATGCTCTACCTGCCACCGGGAACCGGCCTGCCGCAGCGCGTGCACGGCGCCTTCGTGTCGGACAACGAAGTCCATCGCGTGGTCGATTACCTGAAATCGCTGGGCGAACCCGAATACATCGAAGGCGTGCTCGAATCGCCGGAAGAAGCGGGCGAGGGCGGCGGCGAATTCGGCGAAGCTGCGGAAGCCGATCCGCTCTACGACCAGGCCGTGGCCTATGTGCTGAAGTCGCGCCGCGCGTCGATCTCGTCGGTGCAGCGCCAGCTGCGCATCGGCTACAACCGCGCCGCGCGCATGATCGAGGACATGGAGCGCGCAGGACTGGTGTCGTCGATGCAGTCGAACGGCAATCGCGACGTATTGGCGCCCGGAGGCGAGGCATGAATTTTTACGCACTGATTCCCGCCGCAGGCTCGGGCTCACGCATGGGCGGGAGCATTGAAAAGCAGTACCTGCCGCTCAATTCGGTTCCCATGATTGCGCACGCGATGATGGTGCTGGCGCGCGAGCCGCGCATCTCCAAGATTTTCGTCGTGCTTTCGCCCACCGACAAGCGCTGGAACAACTACGAGTGGCAGGGCTGGGAAGAACGCATCGAAGTGCTGCGCTGTGGCGGCGCCACCCGCGCCGAAACGGTGCTGAACGGCCTCGACGCCATCTCCAAAGTCTGCGCCCCGGACGACTGGGTGCTGGTGCACGATGCCGCGCGTCCCTGTTTGCCGGATGAAATGCTGGGCAAGTTGCTGGATGAAGTGGCGGATGACCCGGTCGGTGGCCTGCTCGCCGTGCCGGTGGCCGATACCCTCAAGCGCGCCGCTGCCGATACGACATCGGGCACGCGGGCCGGGGCTACCGTGCCGCGCGCCGGCCTGTGGCAGGCGCAAACGCCGCAAATGTTCCGCCATGGCAAACTGACCGAAGCGCTGCGCGCCGCCGGCAGCGACATGACCGACGAGGCCTCTGCCATCGAGCAGCTTGGCCTGCAGCCGCGTCTGGTCGAGTCCGACAGCCGCAACCTCAAGGTCACCTATCCGCAGGACCTGGAATTGGCGGGCCTGATTCTGGGGAAGCTGAATGAATGACATCCGGGTTGGCCACGGCTTCGACGTGCATGCTTTCGCGACCAACCGTAAACTCATTATCGGCGGTGTCAACATTCCATTTGAGTTGGGGCTGGCCGGCCATTCCGACGCCGACGTGCTGCTGCACGCGATCTGCGATGCGCTGCTGGGTGCGGCCGGGCTGGGTGACATCGGCCGCCATTTCCCCGATACCGACGCTGCATTCGCCGGCATTGACAGCCGCATCCTGCTGCGCAGGGTGGCCGAGCAATTGCAGGCGCGTGGCTGGCGTGTCGGCAACGTCGATGCCACCCTCATTGCGCAGGCGCCGAAAATGGCGCCGCACATCGCGCGCATGACGGCGCATATCGCGGACGACCTGGGTGTCGCCATCGAGCGGATCAACGTCAAGGCCACCACCACGGAAAAACTCGGCTTCACCGGGCGCGGCGAGGGCATTGCGGCCGAGGCGGTGTGCCTGATCGAGCGTGTCTGAATCGGTATTGCCTGAACCCCATCCAGTAGAGTCTGGCACGCTGCGGCTGTTCTTCGCCCTGTGGCCGGATGATGCCACCCGCGACGCGCTCAACCGCACCGGAAAATGGTTGCATCAGCACTGGGGCGGCCGCCGGATGCGCGCGGACACCCTGCATCTCACGCTGGCCTTTCTCGGCAACACGCCAGCCGACCGGATGGATACCCTTGATGCCTGTGTTGGCACGATCCGGCCTGCAGCCTTTGATCTCATTCTCGATCAGACCGGGTACTGGCGGCACAACCGGATCGGCTGGCTGGGTGTGAGCCAGACGCCATCGGCGCACCTTGAACTGGTCGGTGCCCTGACGGCTGTTTTGCAAGGCGCCGGGTTTCCGGTTGATGCACGTCCGCACGTACCGCATGTCACCTTGCTGCGCAATACGGCAGGCGGTGACGTGCCGGTGTGTGTTCCCGTTCGCTGGCAAGCGAACGATTTTGTTCTGGTGAAATCCGTGACTGGATACGATGGCGCACGGTACGAGGTGATCCGGCGCTGGCCGCTCAGTTTGAATCAAAACTGAAAAAACCTCGGGGACGACTCGACATGCGCGTGGCGTTTCGGTTATGATGCGCCCCGCATTAGGCGCGTAGCTCAGCTGGTTAGAGCACCACCTTGACATGGTGGGGGTCGTTGGTTCGAGTCCAATCGCGCCTACCAATATTTAAGGGTCGGGATGACCCGGTTTCAAGAGGGGCTGAACAGCCCACGGAGGTTGCGAAATGTCACCGCGAACTAGTCAAGCTGTCACTGGATAACCCGGCGCATAGCTGTTCGCAGGCAACTGCAATCTCGATATGTAATACCCAAAAGCGCGGCCGGCCCGCGCTTTTTCTCATTCTGGAGTTAGATCATGGTTAACGTCACGCTTCCCGATGGCTCGGTCCGGCAGTTTGATGGTCCGGTTACCGTCGCCCAGGTTGCATCCGGCATCGGTGCCGGCCTGGCCAAGGCAGCGCTGGCTGGGCGGGTCAATGGCGAACTGGTCGACACCAGCCATCTGATCGAGGCGGATGCACAACTTGCCATTGTGACCGACAAAGACGCCGACGGCCTCGACATGATCCGCCATTCCACCGCGCATCTGTTGGCGTGCGCGGTGAAGTCACTGTTCCCCGACGCACAGGTGACGATCGGTCCAGTGATCGAGGATGGTTTCTATTACGATTTTGCCTACAAGCGCCCGTTCACGCCGGACGACTTGGCAGCCATCGAGAAAAGAATGGCCGAACTGGCCAAGCAGGACATCCCGGTCGAGCGCAGCGTGATGCCGCGCGATGAGGCGGTGACGTTCTTCAGGAACATGGGCGAGGCCTATAAGGCCGAGATCATCGCGTCGATCCCCAGCAATGAGGATATTTCGCTGTACCGCGAGGGCGATTTCATCGACCTCTGTCGCGGTCCGCACGTGCCGTCGACCGGCAAGCTCAAGCATTTCAAGCTGATGAAGCTGGCAGGTGCCTACTGGCGCGGCGACTCGAAGAACGAGATGCTGCAGCGCGTGTACGGCACCGCGTGGGCGAAGAAGGAGGATCTCGAAGCCTATCTGCACCGGCTGGAAGAAGCCGAGAAGCGCGACCACCGCAAGCTGGCGAAGCAGCTCGACCTGCTGCACATGCAGGACGAGGCGCCGGGCATGGTGTTCTGGCATCCCAAGGGCTGGATCGTGTGGCAGCAGATCGAGCAGTACATGCGGCAGAAGTTCGTCGAGTACGGCTACCAGGAGGTGCGCACCCCGGCGGTGATGGACCGCAGCATGTGGGAGAAATCCGGCCACTGGGAAAACTATCGCGACAACATGTTCACCACGGCGTCGGAAAACCGCGACTACGCGGTGAAGCCGATGAACTGCCCCGGACACGTGCAGATCTTCAACAGCGGCCTGCATTCCTATCGCGACCTGCCGCTCAGGCTGGCCGAGTTCGGTTCCTGTCACAGGAACGAGCCGTCGGGTGCGCTGCACGGCATCATGCGGGTGCGCGGCTTCACCCAGGACGACGCCCACATCTTCTGCACCGAAGAGCAGATCGAGCAGGAAGTGGCCGACTTCATCGTCATGCTGCAGAAGGTCTACGCCGATTTCGGCTTCAACGACGTGCTGGTCAAGCTGTCGACCCGGCCCGATAAGCGCGTCGGCTCGGATGAGAGCTGGGACACGGCGGAAGCCGCACTGGCGGCGGCATTGGACAAGAACGGGCTGGCCTACGACCTGCAGCCCGGCGAGGGCGCGTTCTACGGCCCCAAGATCGAGTTCACGCTGAAGGACACGCTCGGCCGCCTGTGGCAGTGCGGCACCATCCAGCTCGATTTCAACCTGCCGGTTCGCCTCGGGGCTGAGTTCGTCGACGAGGATAACAGCCGCAAACCCCCGGTGATGCTGCATCGCGCGATCCTCGGTTCGATGGAACGCTTCATCGGCATCCTGATCGAGCACCATGCCGGCAACTTTCCGATGTGGCTGGCGCCGGTGCAGGTGATGGTGATGAATATCAGCGAAAATCAGGCAGGCTACGCGCAACAAATCACCCAGGCGCTGCGTCAGGCAGGTGTCCGGGCGGTGGCGGACTTGAGTAATAACAAGATTAACTATAAAATCCGGGAACATAGCTTGCAGAAGCTGCCTTATCAGGTGGTTGTCGGTGACAAGGAAATGGGGTCCGGTGTGGTCTCCGTCCGTGCCCGCGGCAACCAGGACTTGGGGCAGCTTGGTTTGGATGACTTGATTGCGCGCCTGAAAGCGGAAACGCTGGCGCGACAGTAATAGCGGTCAAACAAGGCGTTGGGGCCTCCCTTAACCGGGTTCGGCACCGCGCCTTCATTTATTTGTTTGACCTTTTTGCCTCGGCGCCAAGCGCCAGGTTTTTAATTTGGAGTACGGCTCATCGCGACAGAAAAGAAACAGACACGCATCAATGGAGAAATTACGTCCCCTGAAGTGCGTTTGGTCGGTGTGGAAGGCGAGCAGCTTGGCATTGTGAAGATTTATGATGCGCTGCGTCAGGCTGAAGAGGCTGACCTGGATTTGGTTGAGATTGCGCCGACGGCACAGCCGCCCGTGGCCAAAATCATGGACTACGGCAAGTTCAAGTACCAGGAAAGCAAGAAACAGCACGAAGCCAAGCTGAAGCAGANNTCAAGTTCCGTCCGGGTACCGACGAAGGCGATTACCAGATCAAGCTGCGCAACCTGATCAAGTTTCTTGAAGAAGGCGACAAGACCAAGATTACGCTGCGTTTCCGGGGCCGTGAAATGGCTCACCAGGAAATCGGCATGAACCAGTTGCGGCGCGTGTCGGCCGATCTGGCTGAAATTGCGGTGGTCGAACAGTTTCCCAAGATGGAAGGCCGCCAGTTGGTGATGATGCTGGCGCCGAAAAAGAAGATTTAAGCAGGACGATTTTCGAGACCGGCGTTTCTCGGGTCCATTGGATCGAAAACGCCACAATACGTGCAGTCGGGTTGGTGAAGCATTCCACGTCGTGGGATCACCTGGCCGCATGAGATAAAAAGGAAGCATCATGCCTAAGATGAAAAGCAAGAGCGGCGCCGCCAAGCGGTTCCGTGCGCTGGGCGGCGGCGGTTTCAAGCGCTCGCACGCGTTCATGCGTCACATCCTCACCAAGAAAAGCACCAAGCGTAAGCGCCAGTTGCGCGGCATGGAAACTGTCAATGCCAGCAACCACAAAGCGATTGCACGCATGTTGCCCTACGCATAAAGGAGAAAGACCATGCCACGCGTCAAACGGGGTGTAACCGCCCGAGCCAGCCACAAAAGAATCATCGATGCCGCTAAAGGCTATCGCGGTCGTCGCAAGAACGTATTCCGCGTTGCCAATGAAGCGGTGATGAAAGCCGGTCAGTATCAGTACCGCGACCGTCGTCAACGCAAGCGCCAGTTCCGCAGGTTGTGGATTGCCCGTATCAACGCAGCCTCGCGTCAACACGGCCTGACCTACAGCGTGTTCATGAACGGCTTGTCGCGTGCCGAGATCGGGATCGATCGCAAGGTGCTGTCCGACATCGCAATTTTCGACAAGGACGCTTTTGCCAAGATCGTTGAACAGGTCAAGGCCAAGCTCGCTGCGTAAGCAATACCGAAGCAACAAGAAAAGGCCGCAAGGCCTTTTTTTGTTGGTGCAGTTTGAAAACAAGTTTATCCGCGAAGGTCGCGAAGAGAAGAGAAGAACAGTGAAGACCCGATGGTTTTTCCTTCGTGAGCTTCGCGTTCTTCGCGGATAAATTCCAGACCTGGAAACCTATCATGCGTAATCCCAACGAAATCGTTGCCGATGCCCTTGCCGCCATTCAGGCCTGCCCCGACCTGCCGACACTGGAACAGGTCAAGGCGGGATTTCTGGGCAAAAGCGGTCAGCTCACCGATCTGCTGAAAAGCCTGGGCACAATGCCTGCCGAGGAACGCAAGACTGCGGGTGCCCGCATCAACGAAGCCAAGCAGGCGGTCGAGGCTGCGCTGAAAGGCCGGCGCGATGCGCTGCAGCAAGCTGAACTGGATCGTCAACTGGCGGCTGAAACCCTGGACGTGACGCTGCCGGGGCGCGGCGCAGGGCGGGGAGGACTGCATCCGGTATCGCGCACGCTGGCGCGTATCCAGGCCTTGTTCCGCTCGATCGGCTTTGAGGTGGCAACCGGCCCCGAGATTGAAACCGATTTCTACAATTTCACCGCGCTCAACATTCCGGAAGACCACCCGGCTCGCGCGATGCACGACACCTTCTACCTGCAGAGCGGCGAACTGCTGCGCACCCACACCTCGCCGGTGCAGGTGCGCCACATGCAGAGCCACCAGCCGCCGCTGCGCATCATTGCGCCGGGGCGGGTGTACCGTTGCGACTCCGACGTGACGCACACGCCGATGTTCCACCAGATCGAAGGCCTGTGGGTCGACGAATCGGTGTCGTTTGCCGACCTCAAGGGCGTGCTGGCCGACTTCATGCGCAACTTCTTCGAGCGCGACGATCTGCCGGTGCGCTTCCGTCCCTCGTTCTTTCCATTCACCGAACCGTCGGCTGAAATGGACATTGGCTGCGTGATGTGCGGCGGCGAAGGCTGCCGTGTCTGTTCGCACACCGGCTGGCTGGAAGTGCTGGGCTGCGGCATGGTGCATCCCAATGTGTTCAGGCATGTCGGTATCGACACCGAACGCTACGTCGGTTTCGCCTTTGGCCTGGGTGTGGAGCGACTCGCCATGCTGCGTTACGGGGTCGACGATCTGCGGTTGTTCTTCGAGAACGATTTGCGCTTTCTTAAACAGTTCAATTGATTAGGGGCAGTTGTCATGCAGTTTCCAGAATCCTGGTTGCGTAGCCTCGTTAACCCTGCGCTTGATATTCCCCAGCTGGCTCACGCTTTGACCATGGCCGGGCTTGAAGTGGAGGCGCTGGCCGCTGCCGCGCCGCCTTTCAACCATGTCGTGGTGGCCGAGATTCTGTCGGCCGAGAAGCATCCCGACGCCGACCGCTTGCGTGTATGCCAGGTCGATGTAGGCGAGGCTGCGCCGGTTACCATCGTGTGCGGTGCGCCCAACGCGGCGGCGGGCCTCAGGGTGCCCTGTGCGCGCCCTGGTGCGAAGCTGCCCGGCATTGAGATCAAGGTGGCCAAAGTGCGCGGCGTCGAGTCGTTCGGCATGCTGTGCTCGACCCGGGAACTGGGGCTGGAAGGCGCAGCCGATGGTCTGATGGTGCTGCCAGCTGACGCGCCGGTCGGCGAGGATTTCCGTACCTGGCTCAACCTTGACGACACCCTGATTACGCTGAAGCTCACCCCCAACCGGGCGGATTGCCTGTCCTTGCAGGGGCTGGCGCGCGAAGTCGGCGCGATCACCGGTGCCGAGGTGCGCTTGCCTCAGATTACCGAGATCGAAAACCATATTCAGGACACGCAGCCGATACAGGTGTCGGCTGCGGATGCCTGTCCGCTGTATCTGGGGCGGGTGGTGCGCGGCATCAACGCCCAGGCCATCACGCCACGCTGGATGGCCGAACGGCTCGAGCGCAGTGGCATTCGGCCGCTGCTGGCACCGGTCGACATTACCAACTATGTGTTGCTTGAACTTGGCCAGCCCATGCACGCCTTCGATCTGGCCCGTCTCAACGGTGACATTGAGGTGCGATGGGCTCGTTCGGGCGAAACGCTCGAATTGCTGAACGCCCAGACTGCCGAGCTTGCGCCTGACATGCTGGTGGTTGCGGATGCCGGCGGACCGGTGGCACTGGCAGGCATCATGGGGGGGCAGCCGACCAGCGTGGTTTCCAGCACGGTCGATCTGATGCTGGAGGCAGCATTCTTCGCGCCGTCGGCGATTGCCGGCCGCGCGAGGCGTCTGGGTTTGTCGACCGATTCGTCGCATCGCTTCGAGCGCGGTGTCGATTTTGGCGCCACCCGTCGTGCCATGGAGCGTGCGACCCAGTTGCTGCTCGACATCTGTGGCGGTCAGGCGGGTCCGGTCTCCGAGATCCGGGGTGAACTGCCGCATCGACCGCCGATTACGCTGCGGCTTGCGCGTCTCAAGCGCGTGGTCGGGATCGAACTGGACACGGATGAGGTGGCGCACGGCTTGGCCGCACTCGGTGCGGGTGTCGAACGCCAGGATGACCGCCTCATCGTCACCCCGCCAAGCTTCCGTTTCGACCTTGCGATCGAAGAAGACCTGATCGAGGAGGCGGTGCGCCTGTTCGGCTACGATAACATCCCGGCCCAACCCCCGGGGGCGCCCTCACGCATGCTGCCCCAGGACGAGACCGTGCTGGCCGACGACATCCTGCGCCAGATGCTGGTCGATCTGGATTTCCAGGAAGTCATCACCTACAGCTTTGTCGATCCGGCCTGGGAGACCGCGCTCGATGCCGAGGCCCGTCCGCTGCCGCTGGCCAATCCGCTCGCGAGCCAGTTGTCGGCGATGCGCACCACCCTGTGGAGCGGTCTGATCGAGACCCTGCGCCATAACCTCAATCGCCAGCAGGATCGGGTGCGTATTTTCGAACTGGGCCGGGTGTATGCATCGCTTGCTGAGCAGCCGATGAAACTGGGCGGCTTGGTATACGGCGAGGTTTATCCTGAGCAGTGGGGTGCACAACCGCGTCGTGTCGACTTTTTTGATCTCAAGGGTGATCTCGAGCGCCTGTTCGGCCATGCGCCGGATGTCCGTCGTGGCGCGCATCCGGCATTGCATCCCGGACAGTGTGCGGAACTCTGGGCGGATGGCCGCGCCATTGGCTGGGTCGGCACCCTGCATCCGCGCTTGGTGCAGTCCTTGGATCTGCCGGCCGCGCCGGTTTTGTTCGAACTCGACAGTTTGGCGCTGGCCCGTCGCAGCCTGCCGCGCCATACCGGCGTGTCGCGCTATCCGCAGGTCAGACGCGATCTGGCGTTCGTGATGGATGCGCACCAGCCGGCCGGCGAGTTGCTGAATGTGCTGCGCGAAACGGCGACCGAGGACTGGGTCCGGTCGATCGACGTATTCGACGATTACCGGGGAAAGGGCGTGCCCGAAAACCAAAAAAGCCTTGCTATCCGGGTAGTTATGCAAGATACTGAACGCACATTGACGGATCAGGAAGTGGAGGAAGCGGTGCAAAAACTGGTCAGCGCCGCGCTTCGTCAATGCAATGCCAGTTTGCGTGCTTGACGTTTTTTTCCACGAGCTATTCCAGCCAATAAAAAAGTATGACCACCCTGACCAAAGCAGATCTGGCCGAGCTGTTGTTCGAAAAAGTGGGTTTGAACAAACGTGAAGCCAAGGATGTCGTCGAGTCGTTTTTCGATGAAATCCGTTTGTCCCTGGAAAAGGGCGACATCGTCAAACTGTCCGGATTCGGCAATTTCCAGTGCCGCGAAAAACCGCAGCGTCCGGGCCGCAATCCCAAAACCGGCGAAGAAATGCCGATTTCCGCGCGTCGCGTGGTGACCTTCCACGCCAGCCAGAAACTCAAATCCCAGGTCGAAGGCGCCCAGGTTGGAACGCCCAGCGAAGAGTGAACTGCCGCCGATCCCGGCGAAACGCTATTTCACCATCGGTGAAGTGTCGGAGCTATGCGCCGTCAAGGCACATGTCCTGCGTTACTGGGAGCAGGAATTCACCCAGTTGCGCCCGGTCAAGCGGCGTGGCAATCGTCGCTACTATCAACATCACGAAGTCCTGCTGATCCGTCGTATCCGCGAGCTGCTGTACGAAGAGGGATTCACCATCAGCGGCGCACGCCAGCGTCTGGAGCACGACGCAGATGCAGCGCCCGAAGCAGCAGCGCAGACAGAGCCGACCGCGCTGGATATCGGAAAGCTGCGCACTGAAATCGTCGACATACTCAAAATATTGGGCTGACAGGCTTCCGCCGGGCGGCGCTCCTCTGTTAGAATCTTGAGCTTCGTCGGGGCGTAGCGCAGCCTGGTAGCGCACTTGCATGGGGTGCAAGGGGTCGGAAGTTCGAATCTTCTCGCCCCGACCAATAAAATCAAAGAATCAGGGCCGGGTTACACCGGCCCTTTTTCTTTGCAGCGACTGAATCCGTGTCCAATTTGCCGATATCAGTCAGCAATGCCAGATCAACGTACTATATTTTCTGTTTGTTCAATATCAGGAGAGAGTGATGGAACACACCTTGCCCGCATTGCCTTTTGCCATGGATGCGCTTGCACCGCACATGTCCCGGGAAACTTTCGAGTACCACTATGCCAAGCACCATCAGGCCTATGTGACCAACCTCAACAACCTGATCAAGGGCACCGAGTTTGAGAACCAGTCGCTCGAAGATATCGTCAAGCGCGCATCCGCCGGCGGCATCTACAATAATGCCGCCCAGGTCTGGAACCACACCTTCTTCTGGAACTGCCTGACGCCCAACGGTGGCGGCGCACCCAGTGGTGCGCTGGCCGATGCCATCAATGCCAAGTGGGGCAGCCTGGACGAATTCAAAAAGGCTTTCCAGACCAGTGCTGTCGGCAACTTCGGTTCCGGCTGGACCTGGCTGGTGAAGAAGGCCGACGGCTCGGTCGACATCGTCAATATGGGCGCGGCCGGCACGCCGCTGACGACCGGTGACAAACCGCTGCTGTGTGTGGACGTGTGGGAACACGCCTATTACATCGACTACCGCAACCTGCGCCCCAAGTTCGTCGAGACTTTTCTCAACAACCTGGTGAACTGGGCGTTCGCGGAGAAAAATTTCGCCTGATCCCTTTCCGCCTGATCAGGCATGATCAGGCGTCAAATTGAAAAGCCCCGGCGTTATTCGCCGGGTTTTTTTATTGCCGATGCCGATGAGCACGGAGCCGTTCATATGTTTCCGATCCTGCCCCTGTCAACGTAAGGGCGGGAGCATAAAAAGGACGCCGAGCATAAAAAATGATCTTGCTGACGAGATAAAACACCATATCGGGAGTGGTGTCTTTCCGTACAAAAATAGACAGATTCGGCATAGGAAGGCATGGCAATAGCGAGGATAATTTTACGTATGTTGGTTCGATACGGGCGAATTGCGTTGTCTTTTTCAGTCAAGCCTTGTCGCGCTATTCACAGGCGTTTGGCGGCTGCCCCGGTGCGCTTTTTTTGCGCGCCCGATGAAATGGGACATTCGCTGGAAGGGGCTTCGGAATGAAGGGCTTCACGCGACTCATTGAAAAAAGAGGGTCGTTCAGAAACCAGATCATCGGTGTCTTCGTTCTCGGATTCTTTTTCCTGGTTACCACCTTCATCGTCTATATGGCGGGTCTTGAGCGGGACAATCTGCAAGGGGAAAACACCAGCGCGGCTTTCGGGGTGGCGCAGTCGCTGGCAGTCAGTTCACGGCCCTGGCTGCTGGCGAATGACGTGGTTGGCATGCAGGAACTCATTGAATCCATCCACGATTATCCGGAGTTGCGCCACGCCATGCTGGTTTCTCCCCAAGGGCGGGTGCTCGCGCATGGCGATCCGGACAAAGTCGGGTTGTTCCTGGCGGATCCGGCGAGCCTGAGGCTCGTTCAGTTGACCGGCAGCCAGCAGATGCTGGCCAATAACGAACTCATGGTCGATGTGGCGGTGCCTATTCAGGTCGGCACGCGGCTTGTCGGCTGGGCGCGGGTGGCGCTGGGGCGGGACGCCATTAACGACGCCATGAGAGACACGATGGTGCGCGGCGCCATCTTTACCCTGGCGTCCAGCATGCTGGCTTTCCTGGCCGCCCTATTGATTGCCAACCGGCTTAAAGCACGCGTCAGTTCATTGATCGGGGTGGCGGAAGGGGTGCAGGCTGGCGATTTCAGTGTGCGCGCAATCATCCCCGGCCACAAGGATGAAGTTACCCGTCTGGCTGACAGCTTCAATCGCATGCTGGATGCGCTGGAATCGAATGGGCGGGAGCTGCGGGCTGCCTCGCGCTACAGTCGCAGCCTGATTGATGCCAATCTCGATCCGCTGATGATCATCAGTCCGGACGGGAAAATCACCGATCTCAACCGGGCTTCCGAGCAGGCAACGGGAAAAAGCCGTGAAGAATTGATCGGGAGCAACTTTTGCGCCTGCTTCACTGAGCCGGAGAAGGCGTATGAACTCTGCGAACAGGCCTTACGTGAGGAAACCGTCACGGACTTTCCGCTTGCCATCCGCCACCGGAACGGGGCGGTCACGGACGTGCTTTATAACGCGACGGTCTACCGCAATGAAGCGGGCGAGGTCGTGGGCGTGTTTACTGCCGCACGCGATATCACCGAGCGCAAACAGGCCGAAGCCCGCCTCGCCGAGAGCGAACAGCGTTTTCGCGCCTTTGTCGAAAATGCCAATGACATCATCTACAGCCATCGTCCTGATGGCGTGCTGGTTTATGTTTCGCCCAACATTACGGAGATGCTGGGCTATTCCGTCGATGAGGTGATCGGCAGGAATTTCTTCGAATTCGTGCACCCTGACGATTTTCCGGTCTGTCATGAATTGATCGAACAAATTTTCCGGGGCCGCCAAAAGCATGAGGGGCTCGAATATCGGCTACGGAACAAGCATGGCGGGTGGCAATGGCATGTTTCGAATTTGGCGCCGTTATTCGATGCCGAAGGCAGGATCACGGTGCTGCTCGGTATTTCACGTGATGTCACCGAACACAAACAGGTGGAGTCGCGTTTCCACCACATGGCCGAGTTCGATGCCCTCACGGACTTGCCTAACCGGGTGCTGTTTTCCGACCGTTTGAGCCAGGCAATCCATTATGCCCGACGCAATCAGCGCCAACTGGCCGTGATCTTCCTCGACCTCGACAAATTCAAGCCGATCAACGATAACTATGGTCACGCGATGGGCGATCGCGTTTTGAAGATTGTCGCGCAGCGCATGCAGGAGTGCGTACGCGAATCCGATACGGTCGCCAGGATCGGCGGGGATGAATTCACGGTATTGCTGAACGATGTGGAGAATGGAGACGTGGTTTTGCATGTGGCCGAAAAAATTCGCCAGGCCCTGAATCAACCGATCGTCATCGACAATATTCAGATGAATATTTCCTCCAGCAGCGGCGTTGCCCTGTTTCCGGAGCACGGCAGCGATGAAATCGAACTGACCCGGCATGCGGACTTCGCCATGTATCACGCCAAAGCCAGTGGCCGAGACAATGTCCAGTTCTTTCATGAGGGGATGGGCACCGGTCCGCTCCCGACAGCGGGTTCCAGGCAGTGAGCAAGCCTCATGACTGCTTGTGCCTTTGCAGCTTGGCGTGGCCGGATGGAAGCTGAGTACAATCGGTTAAGTCGAGCGATTCATGCGAGGCATTCCACTCGCAACAGCACGTAAAAACATGATCGAACCTAGCAAGCCGGGAAATCGAACCGCCATCACCGCATGGATTGGACTGGGGCTTGCCCTGGTGGTGCTGGGCGGCTCGCTCGCGTTCAACCTCTATCTTGAACATGGCCGGACAGCCGTACGCGAAGAAGAGCGCCTGTCGGCGCAGGCCAGGGTGGTCGCCGAGAATCTGGGCGCACAACTGGCAAGTGCCAACGCTGTGCTGATGAGCATTCGTGACGAATTGACCGACGTGACCACGCCGATTGATTCCCGGCACCTGGTGAACTACCTCGATACGCTTGCCGTTGCCATGCCCGGCGTTCGCACGCTGTTGGTGCTGGATGCCGAAGGTGAGGTCATTGCCTCGAACCGGCATGAGCTGACAGGCACCAACCTGGAATACCGGGAATATTTCCAGGCGGTCAGGCAGCATGCTGATCCCGGTCTGCTCTATGTGTCTCCGCCATTCAAAACGGTATTGGGCGTCTATGCATTCAACATCTCCCGCCTGATTCCCGGCTCGCGTGGGGAGTTTGCCGGCATTGTCTCGGCCACGCTGGACCCGGAATATTTCAAAACCTTGATGTCATCCGTGTTGTACGAGCCGGATATGTGGGATGCCGTGGCTCACGGCGATGGCCTGTTGATTCTGATGCAGCCGGGGCGTGAGTCTTTGTACGGCATGAATCTGGTGCACCCCGGTTCTTTTTTCACGCGCCATCGCAATAGCGGACAGGTGGCGACGGTGCTGTCGGGGACCGTCTATTCCACCAAGGAAGTGCGCATGCTGGCGCAGCACACGGTTCAGCCTGCCGAACTGAAGATGGACAAGCCTTTGGTGGTGGCGGTGAGCCGTGATCTCGACAGGGTATTCCAGCCCTGGCGGCGCAATGCCATGATGCAGGCCGCTTTGTTCGGCCTGATCGCGGGCTTGTCCCTCCTGGGGCGTTATGTTTTCCGGCGCCGTCAGCGGCAGTCCGCGCAGGAAACAGCCGAGGTGCGTGTCCTGGCGGAGCGTTTTGCTGTCGCACTGGACCGTATTTCCGCCTTCATCTACATGAAGGATCGCCAGCGTCGCTACGTTTATGCCAATCGACCGACGCTGGCGCTGTTCAAGTGTTCTGAAGAAGAGCTGAGAGGCAGCGACGATGCGCGGTTTTTTCCGCCCGCTACTGTCGCCCGGCTTTACGATATCGACACCCGGGTGCTTGAGCAGGGTGCCGATACGGCCGAAGAGGTCATCACGCAGGACGCGGATGGAAGCCAGCGCGTCTATTGGGAAATCAAGGCGCCAATCTACGAAGAGGGCGATCACAGGCGCATTTGGGGGCTATGCGGAATTTCGACGGATATCACTGAACTACGGAAACAGCAGGATGCCTTGCAGGAGTCCGAGGAGCGTTTTCGCTCAATGTTTGATGCGGCAGCCATCGGGATGGCGCTGATCAGCCAGGAAGGCCATTTCAAACAGGTCAATCGTGCCCTGTGCACGATCCTGGGTTACTCGCCAGCCGAACTGCAGGAAAAAACCATTCGGGATGTCACCCATCCGGACGATCTGGACAACGATCTGTCATTGATGAATGAACTGTGGGCGGGCACTCGCGACAGTTATCTGGTTGAGAAACGCTATTTTCACAAAGAGGGGCATGTGATCTGGGTGCTGCTCAGCGCTTCTGCCGTGCGCGATTCGGCTGGTAAGGTGCGCTACCTGATCGAGCAGATTCAGGACATCACTGAACGCGTATCCTTGTACGACAAGCTTGAACGCCAGGCCACCACGGATTACTTGACCGGGATTTCCAATCGCCGCTATTTCATGGAGCGGGGAGAGGTCGAGCTTGCTCGTGCGCAGCGTTATGGCAATGTGCTTTCCCTGTTCATGCTGGACATCGACCGCTTCAAAGTCATCAACGATATGCATGGCCATCATGTCGGTGACCTCGTTCTGCAGCAACTCGGGGCCATTCTGCGGGGGGAACTGCGCAATATCGATCTCGTTGGGCGCCTTGGGGGGGAAGAGTTCGCGGTCTTGCTGCCGGAAACTGACCCAGAACAAGCGTTTGTGTTGGCTGAACGGTTGCGGAATGCGATCGCCAGCACCGAAGTCGTCCGGGAAACCGGACTGCCGTTGCGTTTCACGGTTTCGATCGGTGTGGCCACATTGGGGCAGAAGGCTATCAATCTCGACACGCTGCTTGCGCAGGCTGACCTGGCACTTTATGAAGCCAAGGCAACGGGCCGCAACAGAGTGTGTGTGGCGGCGTAGGGGAGGGGCATCGGCTCAGGTTGTTGAGCTTTTGCTCGATCCAGCGCCTCCTGTTGCGTCCGAACCCGGGGCAGCCCCGATTCAATCCGGTTTGCTTTCCGTAATGGCTTGCCCTGTGCTGCCGGCATAGAACACCACGATCTCAGCCACTTCGTTGCCTTCGTTCCTGCCGGCGTGCCAGGTCTCCACCAGTTCGATGATGGCGTCTCCCGCTTGCAGGTGGTGTTCTTTTCCTGCTTCAGTGACGACGGTCAGTTTTCCTCGCAGCATCACGCCGGCGTTGATGACCGGGTGGCGATGCAAAGGCAATGCGGTTCCAGGCGGGATTTGAATGCGCAATACCGTGATTTCGGGTTGCCCGGCCGGATAGGCCGGAAGCCGGGCGCCGTCCCAACTGTTGGTGGAGCGGGCGAGGGTCTCGACCCGTGCCGTCTCATGGGGGTCCCGGGCCTGGACGTTTGCGGTCAGGCAGAAAATAGCCAGGATGCTGATGAGGCTTCGTTGCATGATGGACGCTCCTATGTTTACATTCCCTGACAATAATAGTATCCCGGCCTGCGGCCGGCCTGAAATGACAGGCGTGAAGCAAGGGCTTGCCGGGACGGCTGTTCGACCATGGCATCACCCGTCGCGCATCAAGGGGAAAGTGATTCTGGATATCTTCATGCAGGCAGCCATTGCGGAGGCGCAGGCGGGGTTGGCCGAGGGGGGCATTCCGATCGGATCGGTCCTGGTCCACAACGGAAAAATTATCGGCCATGGCCATAACCGGCGCATCCAGAAAGGCAGCGCGATTTTGCACGGGGAAATGGATGCGCTCGAGAATGCCGGCCGCCAGCCTGCCCGGGTGTACCGCGAGTCAATCCTCTATACGACGCTGTCCCCATGTTCCATGTGCAGCGGCGCGATCCTGCTCTATGGCATTCCCAGGGTCGTCATCGGCGAAAACCGCACTTTCATGGGTGAAGAAGACTGGCTGCGCGTCCGCGGGGTCGAACTTGACGTTCTGCAAGATGAAACCTGTATTGCGCTGATGCGCAACTTCATAGCCGAGAAGCCCATACTCTGGAACGAGGATATCGGCGTGTAGGCTGTTTTCAGCTTCCGGTCGGCTGCATGATTGACCGTTCAGGGTTTGCTTCTGGGGAGAAAAATTAATGCGTGCGCTTTCCTTGTTTGCTTCTGTTGTGGCGCTGCTTGCCGCCTCGCTTGCTGCCTATGCCGAGCCTTCTCCTGCGCCTTTGACCGCGGATGCACGGGTGGTCCTCAGGGCCTGTCAAGGCCTGGTTGAGGAACATCTGGCGGGCATATTGAGGGCGGAAAAGGCGCTGGCCGTCACATCGGATGCGAAGTCCGCCCAATGGAAAAACATCAAGCCCGCGCTCGAGCGTTTGAGCGCTGACCTGGGAACGAGCGCGGCTGTCTGGTTCGCGCTGCCTGATGGCGGCTATTACACCGTAGACAAGGATCGCGTGAAACAGAGCTTGAGAGATCGCGCGTATTTTCCTGCCCTGCTGGATGGCCGAGACGTGCTGGGCGCGCTGGTGGTGGGCAAATCAACCGGGCAGCGCTCGATTATCGTTGCCACCCCGGTCATCGACCAGGGCAGGGTGGTGGGGGTGATCGGGGTGTCGGTCAGTGCGCGGCGGGTGTCGCAGCTGGTCGAGAAGAACAGCGAGCTGCCTGAGGGCATGTACTTTTACGCACTGGACGCCAGCGAGCAGCTCGCCATTCACCAGAATCCCGATCGCCTGTTCAGGCATCCGATGGATATCGACCCTAAGCTCGAACCGGTGTTCGCCGCCATTCAGGACAGGGATCAGGGGAGGTTCCAGTACGTGCTGGAGGGTCGGCTTGTCAAGGCCGTCTTCAGGCAATCGGCGCTCACTGGATGGCGCTTCGTGCTGGCGCAGGAGCAGAAATAACGCTCGGCAGGTTTTCTATTCGGTCGCTTGCATGACCGCTGATTTACCAAATAGAATTCCCTTTTTTAAAATGCGGGTATTGATCTGGCGAATGGGCTCGGGACGATGACCGAACAGGGCGCGCGTAGCGAAAGCCTTGCTGAGACAGGGCGGGTCGACGTGCCGGTTTCGTCGTGGGCGATCATGCTGATCCTGTTCTGGACTGTCGCGGTGGCCGTGTCGCTGGTTTGGAATATCAGGCAGGTGCGGGAGCTGGTGCTCGAACAGGCCCAGATCGAGTTGCGGGCAAATTTTTTCAAGGACCTTGCCTTCCGCAACTGGGCTACCCGGCATGGGGGCGTGTATGTGCCTGTCACCCCTGAAACCTCCCCCGATCCCTACGTGGCAAACATGCCTGAGCGGGATGTGCTCACGCCTTCCGGCCGCGTGCTGACCCTGATCAACCCTGCGCTGATGGTGCGTCAGTTCAATGAACTGGCCACCGAAAGCAATGGCTCGCGTGGAAAACTGGTCGGCCTGAAACCGATCAACCCCATGAACCATTCCGACTTGTGGGAAGCTCAGGCGCTGGTGCAGTTCAGCCGGGGGGTCGAGGAGGTTACAGGCATCTCCGAGATTGAGGGGCGCCCGTATCTGCGCCTGATCCGGCCGATGAAAATGGGCCACAAGTGTCTGGATTGCCATGTTCAGCAGGGTTATGAGGAAGGTGACCTGGCCGGCGGCGTCAGCGTGTCGGTTCCGCTCGCGCCGCTCAATGCGGCGGCCGATGGGCGCATCAGCGGACTGGCGCTCGGGCATGCCGGACTGTGGTTGTTCGGTTTGGTCGGTATTGGCGTGAGCGCCCGGCAGTTGCGGCGGCGAGTCGACGAACGTGAGGTCATCCATCATGCGCTGGAAGAGCACGAGGATCGTACGCGCGCGATCCTGGGCTCATCGCTCGATGGCATTATCGCGATCAATGCCGACAACGAGATCATCGACTGGAACTCGCAGTCCGAGCAGACGTTCGGCTGGCTGCGTGAAGAGGCTCTGGGCCGCACCCTTTCGGAAACCATCATCCCGCAAAGCTTCCGGGCCCAGCATGAAGCCGGGCTGAAGCGCAGTCTGGAAAACGGTGCAGCCGTGCTGATCGGCCGACGTGTCGAGCTGATCGGGCTGCACAAGGATGGCCATGAGTTTCCCATCGAAATTTCCATCGCGCGCATCAGTTCCGCTGGAACGCCCTGTTTCAGCGCTTATGTGCGCGACATCAGCGAGCGCAAGGCGTCATTGAACAAGATCAACCGGGACTATCACACGCAGCGGATTCTGGCGGAGCTGCTGGAAACTTCCATGCGTTCAGCCCCCTTCGAGCAACGATTGCAGTCTGCGCTGGAACTGATTCTTTCCACCCCCTGGCTTGCGCTGCAGGGCTCAGGCAGCATTTTTCTCACCGATGACACATCCGGCAAGCTTCGCATGGTCGCCCAATACGGATTGTCGGATCATATCCGGCGGACTTGCGCCACCGTCGAGATGGGCCATTGCCTGTGCGGGCGGACAGCGGAAGCTCGCGAATTGCTGTTCGTCGACTGTGTCGATGACCGGCACGATGTGCATTTTCCCGGCATGCCGGAGCATGGGCACTATTGCGCCCCCATCCTGTTCGAGGGCGCCTTGCTGGGCGTGCTGAACCTCTATGTGGATGCGCACCATCAACAATCGTCCGAGGAATTGCAGTTCATCACGGCTGCTGCGCATGCCGTGGGGGGCATGATCCAGCGCTATCAGGCCGAGCAGAAGTTGCGTTACCACGCCTATCACGACGGCCTGACCGGAATGCCGAACCGGATATTGTTCATGGATCGCCTGGAGCAATGTTTGCGCTTTGGCGAACGCCATCCCGCATTACGTTGTGCTGTGCTCTATATCGACCTCGATCGTTTCAAAACGATCAATGACAGCCTCGGGCATACCCTGGGGGACCATTTGCTGCTCGAGGTGAGCTCGCGTATCCGTATTTGCATGCGGCCCGTGGACACGGTTGCGCGCATGGGCGGCGACGAGTTCACCATCCTGCTTGAAGACGTGGTCGAGCCGTCCGATGCGCTGCGCGTATCCGAGCGGCTGCACGCGGTGCTGCAACCGCCGGTCATGCTTGAAGGGCATGAGATATTCATTTCCGTGAGCATCGGCATTGTCATCGGCGCACAGGACAAGCGTAGCGCGCACGATCTGCTGCGCGATGCCGATACCGCGATGTATCGCGCCAAATCCATGGGGACAGGGCATACGGTTTTGTTCGATGAAGGCATGCATCAACACGCTGTGGCGCAACTGACACTGGAATCGGAACTGCGCCGGGCGGTGGAACGCGAGGAATTGCGGGTGGTCTATCAGCCTATCGTCGAGGCGACATGCGGTGAGGTCATCGGCTTCGAAGCCCTGGTGCGCTGGGAACATCCGGAACGTGGCCTGGTTTCGCCGACGGAGTTCATTCCGCTGGCCGAGGAGGCGGGGCTTATCAACGATATTGGCCACTGGGTGATGATGGAGGCTTGCCGCCAGCTTCAGGCGTGGCGCCTGGAGTTTCCGGAGTGGCCGGATCTGTATATGAGCATCAACCTGTCAGCCAAGCAGTTTCTGCAGCCGGATCTGCTGGGGCGGATCGATGCGGCGATTGCAGTGACCGGCATCGATCCGCGCTGCATGGCGCTGGAAATCACCGAAAGCGTGCTGGTGATCAATCGCGAGACGACATACCAAACGCTGCTCGACCTCAAGGCACGCGGGCTGCATCTCTGTGTCGATGATTTTGGTACCGGCTACTCATCGCTCAGCTATTTGCAGAACTTCCCTTTCGATGCGCTCAAGATTGATCGTTCTTTCGTCAGCCGTCTGACACCCGGAGTCGCAGATGCGGAAATGGTGTCGGCGATCATTGCCATTGCCCGCAATTTCAACATGGGGGTGATCGCAGAGGGCGTGGAGAACAGGGGGCAACTCGAACGCCTGATCGAACTGGGTTGCCGGAAAGTGCAGGGTTATCTCTTTTCGCCTCCGGTGTCAGCGGTCGAGGCACGGTCGTTGATCCTGGCCAGGAATATGCTTGAGCGCTAAGCCCGGGAACTGGCTCAAGACAGGCTCGATCGCGGTTTTCCATATCCATAAGACATTCCAGCTTTCCTCGCATGGCGGGGGAGGTTGCTGGCTTGCCGCGCCAGCATTCAAATTGACGCTTCGTTTTGCTCAAGCAAAAGCCGGACTTTTCATTTTTAGTGTGACGGCCGCCATGCGGGTCAGGAATGCGCCTGCCATGGTAACGACGACAGCTGTGACGAAATCGTCCGGCCCCAAGTGAAGGGCTTGCCAGTGAAGGTATAGCGCAAGCAGGAGCCCCCAGATTAAGGGCACCTCGGCATAGAATTCACTGCGGAGGCTTTTGATGTCGCCGGACTGTCTCAGCACATCGCGAAGTATTCCCCCGCCGGCAGCGGTCAGCATGGCGAGAAGCGGGGCCCAAAGCCATACAGGCTCGGCCTTGTGGGCGATGGCGACAGCCACGCCTGTCACTGTGAAAGCGGCGATCCCGATTGCATCCGACACTTCAAAGAGGTTCCGCATCGTGCGCGATCTTCCCATTGATTCAAATGTTCTGGGAAGCCAGTTGCGCGCAGAGGCCAGCCTGATCAGTCTTAGCGCCACGAAACCGGCAATGACTGTTGAGCCAACCAGGCCCAGATATAGCGGCGAAGCGAACACGGCAAGCGTCTCCCGTCCGACCAGCAGGTCACGTATGACGCCGCACCGACTGCCGGAAGCGCTGCGAGTATCAAAGCTCCAAGCAGACTATAGCGTTCACGCGCAGCAATCAGGATGCCTGATAATGCAAATGCGATGGTGCCGATCACATCCAGCAAGGCAAACCATGAACGGTCAATCGCTTGAGCGAGTAACAGGGGGGCGATGTAGTGGCCAAAGATGCGCTGCGTTTCTCCATTGTTCTGGAGAGTCTGGATGGCCTGATCGAACCGCTGTACGGTTTCAACGGGTACCGTGGCTTTACTGAATACAAGGTGAATATCCACCGTTATCCGGACCGGGTGCTCCTCGACCTTGTCACGCCAGCCCCCCCGCCAGGCCGTGGTGGCCGCAACCAGGCGATCAGCGATGAATCCGTCGATGCGACCGCTCATCAGGTTCCTGAAGTTGTCGTAATCGTTGTCGGCGAACGTGATCCGGGCGGCGTTTTCAGGATCGGCCACATAGGCATTGATGGCCGGATCGGCAAAGACATAGCCGGAAATGACGCCCAGGCGGAAACCGCTCGAGCGGAACATCTGGAGCATGCCACCTGTGTCGCTGAACCGATGGCGTGACGCCACTCCACGCGGAAGATAGAGCACGTTGGTTTCCTGGCGATATGGCTTCGAGTAGTGCATGAACGCTGCTCGCTCGGGCGCCCATGTCGCACCAGAGGCAATGTCCGCCGCGCCGTTGCGTAATTGCGCGATATGCTGGTGCCAGGGGCGATAGCTGTAATCGACTTCAAAGCCTGTGGCGTGGGCCAGCGCACGCGTGAAATCGACATCCATCCCGGTGAGCTTGCGGTTCCCTTCCCGGGACTCAAGGAACTGATAGGGGTTCCACAAAAACCAGCCGCCGCGCAGGACCGGGAGGGCTCGGCCTGTTTCATCGACCGCCGGGTTGCTTTCGCTGGCCTCTGCCGCAGGGGGCAGCAGGGCGAAAAGAAGTGTAAGGAAAGCCATTGCCCCAATGAGCCGGGCTGAATGGCGTCTTAAATTGGTTCTTGGTTCGCCCATATTTTGATTTCAATCAACTTGCCTGATTCTATCAATTGAGTCGCTCCCGTTCACTAGAGACGTTTAGGCCTCAGGCTTGTGCGTCAGATCGAGATTGGCGACCGGTTTTCCTTGCCATACTGCCGATCGATCATGTCCAGTGCAGGCGGGGCGATTCTTAGGCTTCGTTCGGTTTTCCGCTTTGTGTCATGTCGATATACAGCGATTCCACGCGCTCCCGTGCCCATGGGGTCCGACGAAGAAATTTGAGACTCGACTTGACGCTGGGGTCATGGGTGAAGCAGCGGATCTCGATTCTTCGCCCCAACTCATCCCAGCCATAGAACGAAACCAGTTCGTTCAATAACTGTTCAAGCGTGACGCCGTGTAGCGGGTTGTTGGGCTGAATCGCTTGCATGGTCTGGCCTGCCCGATGGAGGCGAAGCGGGCCCCGTCCCTAGTCCGATGAGACACTTTTGCTTGGCCCAGCCTTTCGGCCAGGCGCGACGGGTGGCACATAGCCGGAAATCCTGCACTGAAAACCTTCAACACGCTTGCCGCCCTTGAAGTGAGTGACGCTGCACTGGGAGATTTCTCCGCGTGTCGTCAAGTCGGCCAGTGACTTGCGCACTTGAGACAGCGCGATCCCGGTTGCGGATGCGATCTCCAGGTCGAGTAGTTGCCCATGTTTTTTCAAGTGGCTTAGAACTTGGTCTGTCTGCATGTCGATTCCTTTGACGGGTGGAAAACGTGTGACGCAATGGTTCACTGGCTTAATGTGCGTATCCTGTCCAACTTCTCGACTACCGCCTGATAGAGATCCTGGTCGGCATCGGTGTTGCGGTCCGGGTGGTGGGCGCTACGGATTTTCTTCAGCGCAGTCACATCGTCTGGCAGGTCATGCACTTTGGTCACCCGGTCGCCGTTCTTGGCCATCTCGCGCTGAAGCTCGGCCTCTGCGCCTTCGCGTGTTTCATGCAGCCGCCTGCTGCCAAGACGCCAACCATCCTGGGCCCTGCGCGGGAATTGATTTTTCTCACCATCAAACCAGATCCAGGTGCCGGTTTCAGGATTCAATTCAAAATGAACGGTGGCGATGCCATAGGTGTAAACAGGCGGCTTGCGATCCCTGGCGAACATCTTGAATGTGCCGACCGTACCCACGGCAGCAAGGTAATACGCGCCAGCCTCATGGGGACGGAACGCGCCGCTGGGCGCTGGCTCAGGCTTGCTGTCGTGATGTAACGGATCCATTTCAGCCTTGCGGCTGGCGAGCCATGCTGCCCGGCGTTGTGCGTTCGTCACGTGCGTTGCTCCTTATATGGGTGGAAACCCATTGGGACCACCCCTCGTTGAAGGGATCACCCCATTACCGCAATGCTCAATACCGAGTTCAAGCGTGGCAATACAGACCAGAGGAAAAGCAAAAGGCCACCCCGAAGGTGGCCTGAGTGCTTGCTATGTCTGGCTCCCCGACCTGGGCTCGAACCAGGGACCTGCGGATTAACAGTCCGTCGCTCTACCGACTGAGCTATCGGGGAATGGGAAGCGCGCATTCTAGAGATGGCGGGCGTTCTGGTCAACCCTTATCCGTCACTTTCCACCTGCAATTCGGGGACGTGGCTGAAGGCGATGCGCATGGGCGCGGCGCCGCGTCCGCTGTGGGCGCCACCAAAATAAAGGGTGTTGGGGCCATAGCGCTGGTTGATCTGGTCGAGCACGCTGTTGAGGGTTTCGTGCTGGTCGTCGGGGTCGAACAGATCGCGCGTGACCTGGCTGTGTTCGACGAGGTCGGTGAGAGTGACGCCGACCTTGAGGATGGGGGCGGGATCGGGCGGGCGGCGCTGCCACAGTTCGGCCAGCACGGGGTTGAACTTGAGGGTGTCGGCATGCGGCGAGAAGCGGGCCTGCTCGTTCCAACTCGTATGGCCGGCGCCGGTTTTCAGGTAGTGCAGATGCAGGCTCAGGCCGCCGGCGCAGTGGCCGTAATGGCGCAGTCGCATGGCGGCTTTGTGCAGCAGGCGATACAGCACGGCGAGGGCGGAAACCGGGTCGCGCAGTTCGGGGGCGAGCACGTGCGAATGGCCGACGCTGGAACGCTGGGTGGCGGCGGATGCCACGACTTCGCCGTGCAGCTTGGCGTAAAAGCGTTCGCCTTCGATGCCGCCCCAGGCCTGGCGCAGGGTGTTCTTGCTGGCGCTGCACAGTTGCTCGACGCTGTGGATACCGAGCTGGTTGAGGCGCTGTTCCATGGCGCGGCCGATGCCGGTGAGGGCGCCGAGTTTCAGACCATACAGGCGCTGCGGCAGTTCGCTCTGGCGGATGACGACGAGGCCGTCCGGTTTTTGCATGTTCGACGCGGTTTTGGCGAGGAAGCGGTTGGGTGCGATGCCGACCGAGCTGTGCAGCACTTCGCCGACCTGGTCGTAGATGGCCTGTTTGATCTGCTTGCCCAGCTTGATGGCGTTGGCTTCCTCGCGTTCGCTGCCCATCAGGTCGCAGGCCATCTCGTCGATGGAGAGCACGGCGGAAACCGGGGTGCATGACTCGACCGCGGCGACGATGCGATGGTGGAGTTCGACGTAGGCGGCCGGGCGCGCCTGGACGAACACGATGTCCTGGCACAGTTTTTTTGCCTGCCACACCGGGGTTCCGGTTTTGATTCCGAAGCACTTGGCGTCGATGCTGGCGGCGATGCAGCAGGTGGTGTCGGCCATCACCGGCAGCACGCCGACGGGCCGGCCGCGCAGTTCGGGACGCAGCTGCTGCTCGGCCGAGGCGAAAAAGGAATTGAGGTCGACGTAAAGTGAATGCAAAGACATGGTGCTTGCCCGCTTACTGAGCTGCCCGGATGGGTCAGCCGGCGCTCGCCTTGTTCATTTGTTCCAGCCGTTGGCACAGCACGTTGATGATGCGGCGCGACAAGGGGGCGGAAGATTGCATCAGCTCTTCCATGATGTGGGGCGGCAGCGCCAGGACGGTGAGCTCGGTCCCGGCGATGATCGATGCCGTACGTTTTTCGTTCAGCAGATAGGCCATTTCACCGAACAACTGGCCTTCATTGAGCTCGCCCAGAAGGCGACGGTCAGCCCCGGTTTGCTTGTAAACATCGGCGCGGCCGGCATAAATAAAATAGGCAATGCGCGAATCGTCGCCTTCCTCGATCAGTGTCTGGCCGGCCGGGTAGACCTGGCCGTATTTTTCCAGCAGGCGGGGGGCGTTGCCGAACACGAAGCTCTCGAGCTTGTTGGCGCCTTTGCCGCTGCCGGCGAGGAACAGCTTTTCCAGCGCAGTGATGTCGGCCTTGCCGTAGGCGTACAGTGCCTGCGCCCACAGGTAGAACAGCAAAAAAGCGAAAAACGCACCCATCAGGACAAAGATCACGCCCCCCAGCGCGCCATACAGGCTGAGGTAATTCTCAAGCTTGAAGAAAGCACCAAACAGCGCCAGCAACAGCACCAGGCTGGCGGTAGCCAGCAGGGAAAAAATGGCGGCCTCGCGTGCACGCGGGCGTTGGCGCGGCAGCTGCCAGTAGGCAGCAAACAGCAGCGCCCACACCATGGCGAAGCTGAATAACGCGTTGAGTCCCTGCAACATCAGCGCGTTGCTGGTGCCAATGAAGTTGTACTGTGCCAGGAAATCCAGTGTGACTTTGGCCAGCGCAGCCATCCCCAAGAGCAGGAACAGCACCGGCAGAATGACGAGCGGCAAGATCCACGACACCATCAGATTGTGCTTGCGCTGGCTGGGGAAAATGACGTGGAACGCGCCTTCCACCGCGTGGACCAGGCCGCGCGACGACACCAGCAGGGTGATGAAGCCGACACTACCTGCGGTAAGTTTGGCCTGGCGCGGGATGAAACCGAGTTCAGTCAGGCTGTTGAGCTGCAACTGGTTGTAGAGTGCTGCCATCAGGATGCCGGCGGAAACGGATTCCTCAGCCAGTTGCCCGAGCCATTGCAGGGCGTAGCTCAGCAGCAGCAGGAGGGGGGTGGCGGACAGCAGGAAATAAAATGCCGTGGCTGCCGCATGGTTTTGCAGACTGTTCTGCTTGAGCAGGCGTGACGTGGTGTAGCCCAGCTGAAGCAGCCAGGACAGCGTACCCTTGGGGGCACCAATGCCGCGCGGCGGCAACAGGGCAGGTTTTTGAGGCATGGCGCTAGCCTACCTGCACTGGATGCAGGAGGCCAGCTTTCAGGCCATCGCCAGTGCGATGCGCTTGAGCGCCTTTTCCAGGTTGGCTTGCGAGGTGGCGAACGACAGGCGGATATAGCCTTCGGCGCCGAAGGCCGAGCCGGGCACCACGGCGACGTCGGCGGACTCCAGCAGGTATTCGGAGAAGGCGATGTCGGTGCCTTCCTCGATGACGTCGCGCGCCAGCAGGTTCTGGATTGCCTGCCGCACGTCGGGGAAGGCGTAGAACGCGCCGCCGCTGTCGACGCAGTGAAAGCCGGGGATGGCGTTCAGCGCATCGACGACGTAGCGGTGACGTGCCTTGAAGGCGTCGAGCATCGGCGTGATGCAGCCCTGGTCGCCGTTCAGCGCGGCTTCGGCGGCCACCTGCGAGATCGAGGTGGGGTTGGAGGTGGACTGCGACTGCACGTTGGTCATCGCGCGCAGGATGGCTTCCGGGCCGGCCGCGTAGCCGATGCGCCAGCCGGTCATCGAATAGGCCTTGGACACGCCGTTCAGCACCAGCGTGCGGTCGTACAGATCGGGGCAGGCATTGAGGATGTTGACGAAAGGCACGTCGTCCAGGCGGATGTGCTCGTACATGTCGTCGCTGGCGATCAGCACCTGCGGGTGCTTGCGCAGCACTTCGCCCAGCGCGGCGAGCTCGTCGCGGCTGTAGACCGCGCCGGTGGGGTTGGACGGGCTGTTGATGACGAACAGGCGGGTCTTGGGGGTGATCGCCGCTTCCAGCTGCGCCGGGGTGATCTTGAAGCCCTGCTCGATGCCGGCCTCGACGATCACCGGCTTGCCGTCGGCGAGGATGACGATGTCGGGATACGACACCCAGTAGGGCGCGGGGATGATGACCTCGTCGCCGGTGTTGACCACGGCCTGCACCAGATTGAAGAAGCTCTGCTTGCCGCCGCATGACACCAGGATCTGCTTCGGCGTGTAGTCGAAGCCGTTGTCGCGCTTGAACTTGGCGATCACCGCCGCCTTCAGGCCGGGGGTGCCGTCGACCGCCGTGTATTTGGTGAAGCCGGCGTTGATGGCCGCGATCGCCGCGTCCTTGATGTGCTGCGGGGTGTCGAAATCGGGCTCGCCGGCGCCGAGGCCGACGATGTCGCGGCCGCTTGCCTTGAGCGCGGCGGCACGGGCGGTGACGGCCAGGGTGGGGGAGGGCTTGATGGCCTGTACGCGGCGGGAGAGTTCCACAGTGGTTCCTTCATGCACCCCGTGGTGACGGGATGCTACTATCGACAAGTTTTAGGCCGCGCGATTTTACCTGTGTTCGTCACCTTCCCCAATAGCCCCTTTCGCCTGTTCCAGCCATTCCAGCCGGCTGGGGACCAGCCGCAGGCCATCGCCAAGCTGATCGAGGGGATCGAGGACGGCCTGGCCTACCAGACCCTGCTGGGGGTGACCGGTTCGGGCAAGACCTTCACCATGGCCAACGTCATCGCGCAAACCGGGCGGCCGGCGCTGATCATGGCGCCCAACAAGACGCTGGCGGCGCAGCTGTATTCGGAAATGCGCGAGTTTTTTCCGGAAAATGCGGTCGAGTACTTTGTCTCTTACTATGATTACTACCAGCCCGAAGCCTACGTTCCGGCACGCGACTTGTTCATCGAGAAAGACTCCAGTATCAACGAGCACATCGAGCAGATGCGCTTGAGTGCTACCAAGTCGCTGCTGGAGCGGCGCGACACGGTGATCGTCTGCACCGTGTCGGCGATCTACGGTATCGGCGACCCGTCCGACTACCACAGCATGATCCTGCTGCTGCGCGAGAACGAGAAGATGACGCAGCGCGAGGTCATCACGCGGCTGACGCAAATGCAGTACGACCGCAACGACATCGAATTCAAGCGCGGCGTGTTCCGGGTGCGCGGCGACGTCATCGACATCTTCCCGGCGGAACACGCGGAAACCGCGATCCGCGTCGAGCTGTTCGACGACGTGGTGGAATCCCTGCACCAGTTCGACCCGCTCACCGGGCAGGTGCTGTCCAAGGTGGCGCGCTTCACCGTGTTCCCGTCCAGCCACTATGTCACCCCGCGCGCCACGATTTTAAAAGCCATCGAGAAAATCAAGGTCGAGCTGCGCGAGCGGCTGGAGTGGTATTACGCCAATGGCAAACTGGTCGAGGCGCAGCGGCTGGAGCAGCGCACCCGCTTCGACCTCGAAATGATGGCCGAGCTGGGCTTCTGCAAGGGCATCGAGAACTACTCGCGGCATCTGTCGGGTCGCAATCCGGGCGATCCGCCGCCAACGCTGATCGACTATCTGGCGAAGGACGCGCTGATGTTCATGGACGAGTCGCACGTCACCGTGACCCAGGTCGGCGGCATGTACAAGGGCGATCGCTCGCGCAAGGAAAACCTGGTCGATTACGGCTTCCGCCTGCCGTCGGCGCTCGACAACCGGCCGCTCAAGTTCGAGGAATTCGAGGGGCTGATGCCGCAGACCGTGTTCGTCTCGGCGACGCCGGCCAAGTACGAGGCCGAGCATGCCGGCCAGGTGGTCGAGCAGCTGGTGCGCCCGACCGGTCTGGTCGATCCGCTGATCGAGGTGCGCCCGGTCGGCACCCAGGTCGACGATCTGATGAGCGAGGCGGGCAAGCGCATTGCCGTCGGCGAGCGGGTGCTGGTGACCACGCTGACCAAAAGGATGGCGGAAGACCTCACCGACTATCTCGCCGAACACGGTATCAAGGTGCGCTACCTGCATTCGGACATCGACACGGTCGAGCGGGTCGAGATCATCCGCGACCTGCGCTTGGGCGAGTTCGATGTGCTGGTCGGCATCAACCTCTTGCGCGAGGGCCTCGATATTCCCGAAGTGTCGCTGGTGGCGATCCTTGATGCCGACAAGGAAGGCTTCCTGCGTTCCGAGCGCTCGCTGATCCAGACCATCGGCCGCGCCGCGCGCCACCTGCACGGCACCGCGATCCTGTACGCCGACCGCATCACCGATTCGATGCGGCGTGCGATGGATGAAACCGAGCGCCGCCGCAACAAGCAGATTGCCTTCAACACCGAGCACGGCATCACGCCGCGCGGCGTGGTCAAGCGCATCAAGGACATCATCGACGGCGTGTACGATGCCGACGCCACGCGTCAGGAGCTCAAGGCGGCGCAGACGGTGGCGGCTTACAAGGTGATGGACGAAAAGGCGCTGACCAGAAAGATCAAGAAACTGGAAAAAGAGATGCTGGACGCGGCCAGGAATCTGGAGTTCGAAAAGGCCGCGGAACTTCGTGACCAGTTGAAGCAACTCAAGCAGGTGTTATTCGGAGTGGAAGAGCATGACTAAAGTTTTAATGGTCTGCATGGGCAATATTTGCCGATCGCCGATGGCGGAGGGCGTGCTGCGCAAGGCCCTCCAGGACGCCGGGCTGGACCGGCAGGTGGAGGTCGATTCAGCCGGCACGCATGACTATCACATCGGCGCGCCGCCCGACCCGCGGGCGCAGGAGGCGATTCGTCGGCGTGGCGTGGACATCAGCCACTTGCGCGGCCGCCAGGTGTCGGACGGGGACTTCGAACGTTTCGACTACATTCTGGTGATGGACAGCGACAATTACGGCATGCTGGTCAAGCGTGCGCCGGCTCATCATCATGGCAAGATTCGCCGGCTGCTGTCGTTCAGCAGCCAGTACCCGAATCGCGATGTGGCTGATCCCTATTACGGGGGCGCGCAGGGTTTCGAACAGAATCTCGACCAGATCGAGGATGCGGTGCAGGGCTTGATTCGGGAAATCACGGGCGGCAATCAGGCGGCCTGATTGAAGGGCGGATAAAAAACAGGGGCCGCTTGATGCGGCCCCTGTTTTGTTTGTCGCTCAGACTTTAGTCTGCACGGGTTTCAACCTGAACCAGCGGCTCCTGTGCCTCAGTCACCTGCGGACGGGTGCGTCGGCGGGTGGGATGGGGGGCGGCGGTTGGGGCCGGGGTTTCAACGACGTTCGTCGCGGGGGTGCTGGTTTCCACCTGCATCAGGCTGACCGTTTCGGTTTCGGGCCTGGTTGCGGGGCGGCGACGGCGACGCGGCCGGCTCGCTTCCCGCGATTCGCCGCTGGCGGGTGCAGCGCCCTGGGTCTCGACCTGTTGCAGATTGGCTGTACCGGTCGTCAGATCCGCCAGGATGGTGGCGGGCGAGGCGGTGATTGCTGGCAGCGATGCATCGGATGCAGCCGATTCCAGTTGCAGGCTTTGCTGCGCCGGGGCGCTGGGTGCGGGACGCGACCTGGCGCCGGCCACCTCGATGATTGCGTGGAAGCCAATCGGGGAAGCCTTGGCTGCGACCTCGATCATGGCATGCGGCACGGTGTCGCTCTGGCTGGCCGCTGTCTCGGGACGCGGTTCGCGCGAACGGCGGTTGCCGCGGCTGCGGCGACTGCGCGATTCACGCTTTTCTTCGCCACCAGCTTCGCTCGCTGCTTCGGTCGGAGCGGATGCAGCCACAGCGCGCGGTGTAGCCTCGGCTTCCGGACGGGGCTGTTTGGGTTGACGCGGTGGGCGCGGCTGTTTGGCCGGCTCATTGGCGCGAGATTCGTTCGTCCGGGCTTCCTGCGGGCGTGATTCACCACGGCCTTCGCTGCGCCCTTCACCACCGCGACCGCGCCGCTGGCCGGGTTTGCGGTCACGTCGTTCGCCCGTGCGTTCGCCGCGTGTTATGGCAGCAACCGGTGTGGCGGATGCGATTTCCGTTGCGGGTGTCTCGTCCCCACGTTTTTTCAGCCAGCCAAAAATACGGTTGAATAGGCCGGTCGAGCCCGGGGTTTCAGCCGGGACAGCCGGTCTTCCTGCGGGAGCGGGCTGGGGCGGCGGCGCAATCGATTTGACGGCAGCAACCTGACGCGCTGGCGCGGCCTCCTGGGCTGTCTGGTAAACGGATTCGGTTTCCGGCACTACGGCCATCTTGTAGCTGGGTTCGGCGGATCCGCTCAGATTGAGCTCGTCGTGACGCAGCCGGGCGATGGTGTAGTGCGGAGTTTCCATGTGGATGTTGGGGATCAACACCACATTCACCTTGAGGCGCGATTCCAGCGTGTGGATATCGACGCGCTTCTCGTTGAGCAGGAAGGTGGCGACATCGACCGGCAACTGCACATGCAGGGCGCCGGTGTTTTCCTTCATGGCCTCTTCCTGCAGGATGCGCAGGATGTGCAGCGCCGACGATTCGGTGCCTCGGATGTGGCCGGTGCCATGGCAGCGCGGGCAGGGATTGTAGCTGGTCTCGCCGAGCGAGGGCTGCAGCCGCTGGCGCGACATTTCCAGCAGGCCGAAGCGCGAGATCTTGCCGGTCTGGACGCGGGCGCGGTCGTGATGCAGGGCATCGCGCAGGCGATTCTCGACTTCGCGCTGGTTCTTGGGGTTTTCCATGTCGATGAAATCGATCACGATCAGGCCGCCCAGGTCACGCAGGCGCATCTGACGTGCGACTTCATCGGCCGCTTCAAGGTTGGTATTGAAAGCGGTTTGTTCGACATCGCTGCCCTTGGTGGCACGCGCGGAATTGACGTCGACCGATACCAGCGCTTCGGTATGGTCGATCACGATGGCGCCGCCGGACGGCAGGTTGACCTGCCGCGAGAAAGCGGACTCGATCTGGTGTTCGATCTGGAAGCGCGAGAACAGCGGCACGTCGTCGCGGTAGAGCTTGACCTTGTTGACGTTCGACGGCATCACGTGCGCCATGAACTGCTGCGCCTGTTCGTAGATGTCGTCGGTGTCGATCAGGATTTCGCCGATGTCGGCCGAGAAGTAATCGCGAATCGCGCGGATCACCAGGCTGCCTTCCTGATAGATGAGGAAGGCGCCTTTTTGCGAGGTGGACGCGCCGTCGATGGCTTTCCACAGGCTCAGCAGGTAGTTCAGGTCCCACTGGAATTCCTCGGCGGTGCGGCCGATGCCGGCGGTGCGGGCGATCAGGCTCATGCCTTCCGGGATATCGAGCTGCGCCAGGGTGTCGCGCAGTTCGTTGCGTTCCTCGCCCTCGATGCGGCGCGAGACGCCGCCGCCGCGCGGGTTGGTCGGCATCAGCACGACATAGCGGCCGGCCAGCGAGACGTAGGTGGTGAGGGCCGCGCCCTTGTTGCCGCGCTCGTCCTTTTCCACCTGGACCAGCAGTTCCTGGCCTTCTTTCAGGTTTTCGGGAACCTTGCCATTGCCGGGCAGGCAGGAGCGGGAGATTTCCTTGAACGGCAAAAAGCCGTGACGCTCGCAGCCGTAATCCACAAAAGCGGCTTCCAGACTGGGCTCGACGCGGGTGATGACACCCTTGTAGATGTTGCCTTTGCGTTGTTCCTTGCTGGCGGACTCGATGTCAAGGTCGACGAGTTTCTGTCCGTCGACGATGGCAACCCGGAGTTCTTCCGCCTGGGTTGCGTTGAAAAGCATGCGCTTCATTATGTACTCCCGCGCGCGCGCATACGGGACAGGCCAAACTGCCGCCTAAAGCGGGCGGCTCATGCAATCACGTGTTGGGTTGGGTGAAATGGCATGGGGTAGGGTGTCCTGTTCCTGGAGAGGGTCGCCGGCTAAGCCAGGGCGGTCTTTCCGGTTCTCGCCTGAGGCTGCGCCCCGGCGTGAACACATATTTCGTATGCTTGTTGTCGCGTCATTGATAACATCGCTGCTTTGCCGACTGATGTGCGGGTCGGTTTCGACTGATCGCGCCAGCTTGATGTGGCTGGGCGGCAGGAATCCAGACGGGCCGTTCAATCGGCGGCCGGTGAGCGTTTTAACCGGCGTGTTCTCTAAAATTTCCGGCATGGTGCCGGACAATCGGACAGGCAAAACGAAGCCTGAACCGGCGGTAGTGTATATGAAAAATAAGGACTTAGAGAAAGATTCGGTCAGGCGGCTGAAGATCGACGACGGTTCGGACGGCCAGCGTCTCGACAACTTTCTGATGGCGCGGCTGAAAGGCGTGCCGAAAAGCCGCATCTACAAGCTGGTTCGCGGCGGCGAAGTCCGGGTCAATGGCGGCCGGGTCGAAGTCAGCTACCGGCTACAGCTGGGCGACGAGGTGCGCATTCCGCCGGTGCGCGTGGCCGTGCCGGTGATCACCCCCGCCACCCATCTGCCGCAAGGGGGAATCCGGCTGGTGCCGAGCATCCTGTACCGCGACGACGCCCTGATCGCGCTGAACAAGCCGGCCGGCATGGCGGTCCATGGTGGCAGCGGTATTTCGCGCGGGGTGATCGAGCAGATGCGGCTGGAATTGCCGGAATGCCGCTATATGGAGCTGGTGCACCGGCTCGACCGCGAAACCTCGGGGGTGCTGCTGATTGCCTTGAAGCGGCGCGCGCTGGTCGGGCTGCACGCGGCGATGCGCGAGGGCAAGATCGAAAAGCGCTATCTGACGCTGGTGGCGGGGCGCTGGCCGAATCCCCTCCAGCACGTGAAGCTGACTTTACATAAACGAGTCACTGACGATGGCGAAAAGCGCGTTACCGTGCGCGATGAAGGTCAGGCCGCGCACACCATTTTCCGTCGTCTGCAAAGTTTCGCCGATTTCACCCTGCTGGAAGCGGAACTGAAGACCGGGCGTACCCATCAGATTCGTGTGCATACCTCGCATCTGGGCTTTCCGATCGCGGGCGACGACAAATACGGCGATTTCGAACTCAACAAGCGGCTGATGAAGCAGGGACTCAAGCGCATGTTCCTGCACGCGGCCAAGCTGGTGTTCGACCACCCGATTTCAGGCGAGCGCATGACGATCGAAGCGCCGCTGCCGGCTGATTTGGCCACTTTTCTGGATACCCTAAATAATGCCCAAGCAGTTTGAATTACTGATTTTCGACTGGGACGGCACCCTGATGGATTCCGCCGGGGTGATCGTCGATTCGATCCAGCGCGCTTGCGAGGACATCGGCCTGGATATTCCGAGCGATCGCGCGTCGCGCCAGATCATCGGCCTGGGACTGATCCAGGCGCTGCAGGCCCTGTTGCCGGATTTGCCGGAAGACGACTATCCGCGCTTGGTCGAGCGCTATCGTCACCATTATCTGGGTCGCGACGCACAGATTCCGCTATTTTCCGGTGTATCCCAAGGCATCCGCGAGTTGCACGAGCGAGGCTTTCAGTTGGCGGTGGCCACGGGCAAAAGCCGCATTGGCCTGGAACGCGCGCTCGAGTCCAGCGGTCTGGGGTCGTGGTTCGCCGCCACCCGATGCGCCGACCAGACGCATTCCAAGCCGCATCCGGCGATGGTGCTGGAACTGATCGACGAACTGGGTGCCGACCCGGCGAGAACGCTGGTGATCGGCGACACCAGCCACGATCTCCTGATGGCGTCGAATGCCGGCGTCGCCAGTTTGGGGGTGACCTATGGCGCGCACGAGGCGGGCGATCTGCGTCCGCACGCGCCGCTGGCGCTGATGGACAGTTTTGCCGAGGTGCATGCATGGCTTGTCGTGAACGCCTGATCTGTGCCGCTACCGATCTGGTCGATCAAGGCAAGGGCATACGTTTCGAATTGGACCGCCATAGCAAATCACGGGCTGCCTTTGTGGTGCGTTTCGAGGGCGAGCCGCATGCCTTCCTCAACCAGTGCGGCCATGTGCCGGTGGAACTCGACTGGCAGGAAGGGGCGTTCTTCGATGACTCGCGGCTATACTTGATCTGCTCGACCCACGGAGCCCTTTACCACCCCGCAAACGGCCAATGCGTCGGCGGGCGATGCGCAGGCCGCGGCCTGATCCCTTTGCCGGTCGTCGAACGTGGCGGCCAGATATACCTGTTGGAAACTGATTGACGAAAACATGAGCGAACAAGAAAAAACTGCCCCGGCAAATTGGGAACGTGATGTCTTGGAAAAGCTGGCCCTGTCGGCGATCCAGGAGCAGCGCCGCAGCCGCCACTGGAGCATCCTGTTCAAGACACTCGGGTTCCTGTACCTGTTCATCGTGCTGTTTCTCGCGCTTGGCTGGTTCAACTCGGGAAGCGTGGCCTTGCCCAAGGCGCACACTGCGCTGGTCGATCTGCAGGGCGTGATCTCGGCCGACAAGACCAGCGCCGATTCAGTGATTAGCAGTCTGCAGGGCGCGTTTGAGGACAAGAAGACCAAAGGCGTGATTCTGCGCATCAACAGCCCCGGCGGCAGTCCGGTTCAGGCCGGGCAGATTTATGACGAGATCAAGCGTTTGCGCGCCAAACATCCGAAAACACCGCTCTATGCCGTGGTCGACGACATCTGCGCCTCTGGCGGCTATTACGTTGCCGTCGGTGCAGACAAGATTTTTGTCGACAAGGCCAGCATCGTCGGCTCGATCGGCGTGCTGATGGACGGCTTTGGTTTCACAAAAACCATGGAGAAGCTCGGCGTCGAGCGTCGCCTGCTTACGGCCGGTGAAAACAAGGGCTTCCTCGACCCGTTTTCCCCGATTGATCCCGAGCAGCAGGTGTTCGCCAAGCAGATGCTGGAAGAAATTCACGGCCAGTTCATCGCCGTGGTTCGAGAAGGCCGCGGCAAACGCCTGAAGGAAACCCCCGAGATGTTCAGCGGCCTGGTGTGGAGCGGCGAGAAAAGCATCCAGCTCGGTCTTGTCGATGGCCTGGGCAGCGTCGAATCGGTCGCACGTGATGTCATCAAGGCAGAGGACATCGTCGATTACACCAGTCAGGATAGCCTGATCGAACGCCTCGCCAGCCGCCTCGGTGCGTCCATGGCCGAGGCCTGGTCTCCCTTCGAGAAAGCCGGGGTGGGGCTGAGGTGAGCGATTACCGGCCAATCGCCTGTTCTGATCACGAACGGCTGGAATTCGCCGCGCTCACGAAACAGTGGCTGGACGTGCGCGTGGGCAGCGAGGTGCAACGCCTGCTGCCGCTGGATGTGTATACGCGGGACGGTGCCGAGTGGCTGCTGGCGGGAACCCCGTCCGGCGAGTCGCTGACCCTGCGGCTCGATTCGCTGCGATTCTGAGTTCCCGGCTTCAGGGCCGGGCTGAAGCCCGGCGTGAGCCTCGTATAATCCGGCATGACCGAACAACCGAACACCTCACCTGAATCCCCGCCCACCGATACCCCGTCGGCTGGCGCGCCCTTCGACCAACTGCCGCTGGCGCCCGCCGTGCTGGCCAATTTGCGCCAGCTTGGCTACATCCACATGACGCCGATCCAGGCGGCCAGTCTGCCGATCGCGTTGGCCGGCCATGACCTGATCGCGCAGGCCAAGACCGGCAGCGGCAAGACGGCGGCCTTTGCCCTGGCCCTGCTGAACCGGCTGAACCCGCGCCGCTTTGCCGTGCAGGCGCTGGTGCTGTGCCCGACGCGCGAACTGGCCGATCAGGTGACGCAGGAGATCCGCCGGCTGGCGCGCAGCGAGGACAACATCAAGATTCTTTCGCTGGTCGGCGGCTCCACCCTGCGTCCGCAGATGGCCAGCCTGGAGCACGGCGCCCACGTCGTCGTCGGCACGCCGGGCCGCATCATGGATCACCTGCAGCGCGGCAGCCTCAATCTGGATGCGCTCAATACGCTGGTGCTCGACGAGGCCGACCGCATGCTGGACATGGGGTTCTACGACGACATCGGTTTCATCGCACGGGAGTGCCCCGGCACGCGCCAGACGCTGCTGTTTTCCGCCACCTACCCGGAAGGCATCGCGGAGCTGAGCCGGCGCCTCCTGCGGCAGCCGCACGAGGTGAAGCTGCTGGAGCGGCACGAGAACGACAAGATTCGCCAGCGCTTCTACGAGGTGAGCCACGACGACCGCCTGCAGGCGGTGGCGTTGCTGCTCAAGCACTACCGCCCGGTCAGCACGCTGGCTTTCTGCAACACCCGACAGCAGTGCCGCGATTTGGTGCAGGTCCTGCGCGAACAGGGTTTTCATGCGCTGGCGCTGCACGGCGAACTGGAGCAGCGTGAGCGCGATCAGGTGCTGATTCAGTTCGCCAACCGCAGCTGCTCGGTGCTGGTGGCAACCGACGTCGCCGCACGTGGCCTCGATATCGCCCAACTCGAAGCCGTGATCAACGTCGATGTCACCCCCGATCCCGAGGTCTACATCCACCGCATCGGCCGCACCGGCCGCGCCGACCAGGAAGGCTGGGCGCTCAGCCTGGCCAGCCCCGGCCAGATGCGGCGGGTCGCCAATATCGTCAAGGAACTCGGCGCCGAGCCTGAATGGCATTCCCTTGCCGAGCTGCAAGCCGCCAGCGACGAGCCGCTGCTGCCGCCGATGGCGACCTTGCAGATACTCGGCGGCCGCAAGGAAAAGATCCGCCCCGGCGACGTGCTGGGCGCGCTCACCGGCGAGGCGGGTTTTGCCAGCGCCCAGATCGGCAAGATCACCGTCACCGAGTCCACCACCTATGTCGCGGTGGAGCGGGGCATCGCCCACGAAGTTCAGCGCAGGCTCGCCGCGGGCAAACTGAAGGGGAAAAGCGTCAAGGTGCGGATACTGGACGTCAACGCCGATTCAGCGCCCCGCGAGCGCGCGGCCCGGTGCAATCGGTGATTGCGGCCGCTTAGATTCCGATCCCGAATACCACCAGCCGGTCCTTGACCGCATCGGTATGTCCGCGCCAGCTTTTGGCGCGGCGGGTCTGGATCAGCTGGCTCGGCAGGCTGAGGTCGGCGCTGACGCTGATGTAGGTGTCGGGCGCCAGCGCGGTGGACAGGGCGTCCAGCAGCGCTACGCTGCGGTAGGGCGTCTCGATGAAGAGTTGGGTGGCGCGGTCGCGGCGCGCGGTTTTCTCCAGGTCGCGGATGGCTTGGCTGCGCTCGGGTTCCTTCGCTGGCAGATAGCCGTGGAAGGTGAAGCGCTGGCCGCCCAGGCCCGAGGCCATCAGCGCCAGCAGAATCGACGACGGACCGATCAGGGGCACCACCGGAATATTTTCGCGATGCGCGGCCATGACCAGCGCCGCGCCGGGGTCGGCCACGGCGGGGCAGCCGGCTTCGGACAGCAGGCCGACGTCGTGCCCGGCCTTGAGCGGCGTCAATAGCGCAGGGATGGCTGCGGCCGGGGTGTGTTCGTTGAGTTCTTCAATCTGCAGCGTCTGGATCGGCTGCGGATGCCCCATCGCTTTCAGGTGCGCACGTGCGGTTTTGGCGCGTTCGACAACAAAATATTCCAGCCGGCGGGCGACGGCAAGCGTGTCCGGCGGCAGGCAGGCGTCCGGGCTGACCGGACCCAGCGGCACCGGAATCAGGTAGAGCGTGCCGGTGGCCATGTCAGGAAGCGGCTGACCAGGTCAGCACGTCGACGCCTTCGTTGGCCAGCATCCCGGCCAGCGCCATCAAGGGCAAGCCGATCAAGGCGGTGGGGTCGGGGCTGTCCATGCGTTCCATCAGCGCAATGCCGAGCGATTCGCTCTTGGCTGAGCCGGCGCAGTCGTAGGGTTTTTCTTTTTCGAGGTAGGCGGTGATCTGCGCGTCGGACAGCGGGCGGATATGTACCACGGTCGGCACGTCGCGCGTTTGGGTATGGCCGGTGCGGCTGTTGAGCAAGGTTAGCGCGGTATGGAACACCATGGCGCGGCCCTGCATTTTTTTCAGCTGTGCGAAGGCATTGTCGAAATTGCCGGGCTTGCCCAGTTGCTCGCTGTCGAGCATCAGTACCTGATCGGAACCGATGATGAGTGCATCGGGGTGGGTCGAGGCGGCAGCCTGCGCTTTCAGCACCGACAGGCGCAGTGCGGTGGCCGAAGGCGTCTCGCCCGACAGCGGCGTTTCGTCGACGTCGGGCGAGAGGATGTCGAAGGGGATGTGCAGGCGCGCCAGCAGTTCGCGCCGGTAGCGTGAGGTCGAGGCCAGGACAAGCTTCATTCGCTTATTCCGGCTGAATCTCGACCAGCGCCATGTCGGGCGTCACGGCGTCGCCTTTCTTGGCGAAGATGCTGATGACGACGCCGGCAATCGGGGCTTGCACCTCGTTTTCCATTTTCATCGCCTCGATTACCAGCACGCCGTCGCCGGCCTTGACGGTCTGGCCGAGGCTGACCAGCACGTCGACAACGGTACCGGGCATGGCAGCCGTGACGTGGCCAGGGTGCGTGGCGCGGGGTTTCTGGCCGGCGGCCGGCACGGCGGCTGCCTTGCGCGGCGCGCTGTCGTTGCCGCCAGAGAGGGCGACCTCATTCAGCGGCTCGATCAGGACTTCTTCCGAGACGCCGTCGACCGAAACGAAGTAGGGGCGCTGGGCAGCATCGCTGCGACCGCTGCCCGACAGTTTGATGTGGTAGGTCTCGCCGTGCAGCGTGATCTTGAATTCGTCGGCGGCATAGCGCGGACCACTGTCCTGCACCGAGCTTCCCGGCGGCAGCAATTGCTCGGGCTTGAGGCTGCCGGCGGCACGTTCCTGCAGCCAGGTCTTGCCGATTTCGGGGAACATGGCATAGGTCAGCACATCCTCGTCGGACCTGGCCAGACTCTCGATCTCGCCGCGCAATTTGTCGAGTTCGTCTCCAAGCAGGTCCGCCGGGCGGCAGGTGGTGACCTCAAGGTCACCGATGGCGATTTTCAGGACTTCCTCGTTGACGTGCCCCGGCGCCTGGCCATAGCGGCCTTGCAGATAGAGTTTTACTTCATTGGTGACCGACTTGTAGCGCGCGCCGGTGAGCACGTTCAGCGCGGCCTGGGTGCCGACGATCTGCGAGGTGGGCGTGACCAGCGGCGGGAAGCCCAGGTCTTCGCGCACCCGCGGGATTTCCTCCAGCACGGCGTCCATGCTGTCGAGCGCGCCCTGTTCCTTCAACTGGTTGGCGAGATTGGAAATCATTCCGCCCGGCACCTGGTTGATCAGCACGCGCGTATCGGTGCCGGTAAAGGCCGACTCGTACTGCCAGTATTTCTTGCGCACCTCCTTGAAGTAGGCCGAGATTTCCTCGATCAGCGGCAGCGACAGCCCGGTGTCGTATTCGGTGCCGGCGAGCGCCGCAACCAGGCTTTGCGTGGTGGGGTGGCTGGCACCTTCGGCAAATGCGCCGACGCAGGTGTCGATGATGGTCGCGCCTGCTTCCACTGCCTTCATGTGCGTCATGTGTGCCAGGCCGGAGGTGGCATGGCTGTGGGTGTGGATTGGCAGATGGGTGGCTTCGCGGATCGCGCAGACCAGGTCGTACGCGGTGTAGGGCGTGAGCAGGCCTGCCATATCCTTGATCGCGATGGTGTCGCAGCCCATGTCTGCCAGGCCCTTGGCCAACTCGACAAAATGCGGAATGTCGTGCACCGGGCTGGTGGTGTAGCAGACGGTGCCTTCGGCGTGCTTGCCGGCGGCTTTCACCGATTGAATCGACACGCGCAGGTTGCGCAGGTCGTTCATGGCGTCGAACACGCGGAAGACATCGACGCCGTTGTCGGCGGATTTCTGAACGAAGGCACGTACCACGTCGTCGGAATAGTTGCGGTAGCCGAGCAGGTTTTGCCCGCGCAGCAGCATCTGGATACGCGTATTGGGCAGGGCCTTTCTGAGCTTGCGCAGGCGCTCCCACGGATCTTCGCGCAAAAAGCGCACGCAGGCGTCGAAGGTGGCGCCGCCCCAGGCTTCCAGCGACCAGAAACCAACCTGGTCGAGCTTGCCGCAGATCGGCAGCATGTCTTCAGTGCGCATGCGGGTGGCAATGAGCGACTGGTGGCCGTCGCGCAGGACAAGATCGGTGATGTGTACTTTGGCCATATTTACAATCCCTGGTGCGCGGCAATGGCGGCGGCGATGGCGGCGGCCATCACTTCCGGCGGTTTCTTTTCGGTGTACTGGGTGAGTTCCGGGTGTTCTTCGACAAAGCTGGTATTGAAGCGCCCGCTGCGGAACTCGGGGTTCTTCAAAATTTCCTGATAGTAGGGAATCGTCGTTTTCACGCCGTACACCAGCATGTCGGATAGCGCGCGACGACCACGTTCGACGGCGGATTCCCAGGTCAGATTCCACACCGTGAGCTTGGCGCACATGGAGTCGAAGTAGGGCGGAATCACGTAGTCGGTGTAGATCGCGGCGTCCACGCGCACCCCAGGACCGCCCGGCGAATAGTAGCGCGTGATGCGGCCGAGGCTGGGCAGGAACTCGTTTTTCGGGTCTTCGGCGTTGACGCGGAATTCGATGGCGTAGCCGCGATGCTTGATGTCTTCCTGCTTGTATTGCAGCGGCAGGCCGGAAGCAATGCGGATCTGCTCCTGCACGATGT
>DILD01000085.1:46004-56263 GCA_002424845.1 Thiobacillus denitrificans
CGGTGATGGGATGCTCGACCTGCAGGCGGGTGTTCATTTCCATGAAATAGAACTGGTTGTCCTGGTCGAGCAGGAATTCCACAGTACCGGCGTTGACGTAGCCCACCGATTTGGCGGCGCGCACCGCGAGCTTGCCGATATATTGCCGCTGTGCCTCGGTGAGCTGCGGGCTCGGCGCGATTTCGATCAGCTTCTGGTTGCGGCGCTGGATCGAGCAATCGCGTTCGAACAGGTGAATCACATTACCCTGGGTATCGCCCAGGATCTGCACCTCGATGTGTTTGGGGCGCACCACGCATTTTTCGACAAAGACCTCGGGCTTACCGAAGGCCTTGCTGGCTTCCGACACCACGCGGTCGTAGTTCTTCAGCAGGTCTTCTTCGCTGTCGCAGCGGCGGATGCCGCGCCCGCCGCCGCCGTTGGTGGCCTTGAGCATGACTGGATAGCCGAATTTGTTGGCCAATGCACGCGCCTCCTCGACGTTTTCCAGGTTGTGGTCGGAACCGGGCGTCACCGGGATGCCAGCGGCGATCATCGCGTTGCGCGCCTGGATCTTGTCGCCCATGCGGCGGATCACCTCGGGCGAGGGGCCGATGAAGCGGATGCCACGGCGCGCGCAGATGGTCGCCAGATCGGGATTTTCGGACAGGAAGCCATAGCCAGGATGCAGCGCGTCGCAGCCTGAAGCGGCGGCCAGATTGACCAGCGTGTGCGCGTTCAGATAGCCCAGAATCGGGTCTTTGCCGATATGGTAGGCCTCGTCAGCCTTCTTGACATGGAGGGCATGGCGGTCGGCGTCGGTGTAAATGGCGACTGATTTGATACCCAGCTCGGCGCAGGCGCGCACGATGCGGACAGCGATCTCGCCCCGGTTGGCGACCAGTATTTTTTTAAGCATGGGCTCGGCTGACCTTAATCCTTACGGCAGGGCTGTTGGGATGGCTCGGGTTTCTTTGACAAAAAGAACGCGAAATCATATCATTGCTGGCTAATGTTTAACCGGGTGTGTCATGTCTGAGTCCGCCATGCTTCAGCCAATTGAAGTCGATCCATGGCGTTTTTGCAGGGATGGGCAGTTGTGGGAAACCCGGTCGGAAGTGGCTGCGTTTCCGCGTCTTGCCCATGAATTTACGCAAGGCGTGCTGTTCTGTCGAGTCGTTGGGCGTGTCGATCAGCGGGGCAGCCTGTCCCTGCGGTTGACGGTCAGCGGCGAGGTGGAACTGGCCTGTCAGCGTTGCCTGGGCAGCATGCCGTACAAGGTTGATGTCGAACGCACGCTGTATCTGGCGCGCAACGAGGCCGAGATGGAACGGCTGGATGCGTTGCCCGACAGTGACGCCATCCAGGCCGGCGAGATTCTGAATCTTGTCGATCTGGTTGAGGATGAAGTGTTGTTGAGCCTGCCGTTTGCGACGATGCATGCAGAAGGTGAATGCCCCGTTCCTGGGGCGCAATAATTTTTAATGCACCCGGTTGGGTGTAACGGATTTAAAGGAGCAAGAAATGGCAGTCCAGCAGAACAAAAAGTCCCCGTCCAAGCGCGGCATGCACCGCTCGCACGACTTTCTGACCAACCCGCCGCTGGCCGTCGAGCCGACCACGGGTGAGGCCCACCTGCGTCACCATATCAGCCCCACCGGCTTTTATCGTGGCCGCAAGGTCGTCAAGGCCAAAGGCGAATAATTTTCTGAGCGACAGGGTTTGATTGCGCCGGGATTGGATGACTTCGATCTGGCGCGCTCAACCCGGCCAACGATTCCGGCTGCATGAGAAACATCACAGTCGCCATTGATGTCATGGGGGGCGATCACGGCCCCCATGTCACGGTTCCGGCGGCGATCCATTGCCTTGCGCGTCATCCTGATCTGAATGTGATTCTGGTCGGGCCGCAGGATATTGTCGCGGCCGAACTCAAGGCACATCGCGCCGAAACCGGGCCGCGCCTGATCGTGCGCCACGCCACCCAGGTGGTGGCAATGGACGAGGCGCCCGCATTGGCTTTGCGCGGCAAAAAAGATTCCTCCATGCGAGTAGCCATCGATCTTGTCAAATCCGGCGAGGCTGATGCCTGTGTGTCGGCCGGCAATACCGGCGCTCTGATGGCAACCGCGCGATTCGTCCTGAAAACGCTCCCGGGCATTGACCGTCCGGCCATCGCTGGCGTGATGCCGACCATTGACGGCCACACGCTGGTACTCGACATGGGGGCCAACGTCGACTGCACCGCCGAGCACTTGCTGCAGTTCGCTGTCATGGGCGCGATGCTGGTGTCGGCGGTGGAACACAAGCCGAATCCGACGGTGGGCTTGCTCAACATCGGCGAAGAAGACATCAAGGGCAACGAGATCGTCAAGCAGGCCGCCGAGTTGCTGCGCGGCAGCCACCTGAACTTCTACGGCAACGTCGAAGGCGACGATATTTTCAAGGGCACCACCGACGTGGTGGTGTGCGACGGCTTTGTCGGCAACGTCACCCTGAAAGCGTCCGAAGGCCTGGCCAAGATGTTTGCATCCACGCTGCGCGCCGAGTTCAAGCGCAACTGGCTGACCCGGATCGCCGGGTTGATCGCCATGCCGGTGCTCAATGCCTTCAAACGCCGGTTCGACCCGCGCCGTTACAACGGTGCCACCTTGCTGGGCCTCAAAGGCGTGGTGGTGAAAAGCCATGGTTCGGCCGACCGTTTCGCGTTCGAACACGCGATCGAAACCGCCTGCGACGAAGTCCGCAACAACGTGCTGAAACGCATCACCGACCAGATCCAACTTTTGCAACGGGTAGCCGCTTGACCTATTCCCGCATTCTGGGCACCGGCAGCTATCTGCCTGCCCGCATCCTCACCAACGCCGATCTTGAAAAGCTGATCGATACGAACGATCAATGGATTGTCGAGCGCACCGGCATCCGCGAACGCCACATTGCTGCCGAGGGTGAATTCACCAGCGATCTGGCGACGCAGGCGGCGCGTGCCGCACTTGACGCGGCGGGCCTTGCGATCGATGACATCGACCTGCTGCTGGTCGCCACCACGACGCCCGATCTGGTGTTCCCCAGCACCGCCTGCATCGTGCAGTCCAAGCTCGGCATGACCAACGGCAAGCCGGCATTTGACCTGCAGGCCGTGTGCAGCGGCTTTGTCTACGCCATGAGCGTGGCCGACCAGTTCATCAAGACCGGCGCGGCCAAACACGTGCTGGTGATCGGTGCCGAAACCCTGTCGCGCATCACTGACTGGAACGACCGCGGCAACTGCATCCTGTGGGGCGACGGCGCCGGCGCCGTAGTGCTGGGCCCTTCCGATGAACCCGGCATCATCGCTACGCATATTCACGCCGATGGCCGCCACAAGGAATTGCTGCGCACCACCAACGGCGCTTCGACCGGCCTGCACGAGCCGGCGCTGATGCGCATGGAGGGCAATGCCGTATTCAAGATGGCGGTCAACACCCTGGACCGCATCGTCGATGAAACGCTGGAGGCAAACGGGCTTCAGAAATCCGACATCGACTGGCTGGTGCCGCACCAGGCCAACATTCGCATCATTTCCGCCACGGCGAAGAAGCTCGGCATGAGCATGGACAACGTGGTCACCACTGTTGCCAACCACGGCAATACTTCCGCTGCTTCGGTGCCCCTTGCGTTCGATGTGGCGGTGCGTGACGGGCGCATCCAGCGCGGCCAGACTGTCTTGATGGAGGCCTTTGGTGGCGGTTTTACCTGGGGCTCCGTGCTTCTCAAGTATTAAGGAAAAACCCGATGAAACTGGCTTTTGTATTTCCCGGGCAGGGCTCGCAATCGGTCGGCATGATGCAGGGCTGGGGGGATCGTGCCGAAGTGCGCGCCACCTTCGCCGAAGCCTCCGACGCGCTCGGCCAGGACCTGTGGGCGCTGGTCACCGATGGCCCGACTGATCTGCTCAACCAGACGGTCAACACCCAGCCGGCCATGCTGGCGGCCGATGTCGCCGCCTGGCGCGTGTGGCAGGCGGCAAGCGGCGCGACGCCGGTCTTGCTGGCGGGGCACAGCCTCGGCGAATACGCCGCGCTGGTTGCCGCAGGCGCGTTGAATTTTGCCGATGCCATCAAGCTGGTGCGCTTCCGTGCCGAGGCCATGCAGGCCGCCGTGCCCGAAGGCGTCGGCGCCATGGCCGCTATCCTCGGCCTGGACGATGATGCGGTGCGTGCGGTGTGCAGCGAGGCCGCAGCGGGCGAAGTGGTCGAGGCGGTTAACCTCAACTCGCCTGGCCAGGTGGTGATCGCCGGCAACAAGGCGGCGGTCGAGCGCGCCATGGTGCTGGCGAAGGAAAAGGGCGCCAAGCGCGCCTTGCCGCTGCCGGTGTCCGTGCCCTCGCATTCCTCGTTGATGCTGCCGGCTGCCGAAAAACTGCTGGCGCATCTGCAAGGCGTGGTGATTTCAACGCCGGCGATCCCGGTGTTGCACAACACTGACGTGCTGAGCCATGCCGAACCCGATGCGATCCGTGCCGCGCTGGCCAAGCAGTTGCACACGCCAGTGCGCTGGGTTGAGACCGTGCAGGCGCTGAAGGCCGCCGGCATCGAACGCGTGATCGAATGCGGCCCCGGCAAGGTGCTGGCGGGCCTCGCCAAACGCATCGACGACAGCCTGCCCGCCGTGGCGCTGGTGGATGAATCGAGCCTCGCGGCCGCACTCAGTCAATAAGGAGACAATATGCTGCAAGGACAAATCGCTTTAGTCACCGGCGCCAGCCGAGGCATCGGCCAGGCCATCGCGCTGGCGCTGGGTAATGCAGGCGCCACCGTGGTCGGCACCGCCACCAGCGACAAGGGCGCGCAGGCGATCAGCGATTACCTCGCCGCGGCCAACATCAAGGGCAGCGGCATGAAGCTCAACGTCACCGACGCGGCTGAAGTGGATGCGGTCATCGCGGCGATTGAAAAGGATTTCGGCGCCATCGGTATTCTGGTCAACAATGCCGGCATCACCCGCGACAATCTGCTGATGCGGATGAAGGATGAGGAGTGGGACGATATTCTGGCGACCAACCTCACTTCCGTGTTCCGTCTGTCGCGCGCGGTGCTGCGCGCGATGATGAAGGCCCGCAGCGGACGCATCATTTCCATCGCTTCGGTGGTGGGCGCCATGGGCAACGCCGGGCAGACCAATTACAGCGCGGCCAAGGCCGGCATCATGGGCTTCACCAAGTCACTGGCACGCGAAGTCGGCAGCCGCAACATCACTGTTAACTGTGTCGCACCGGGCTTTATCGATACTGACATGACCCGCGCGCTGCCGGATGCGCAGCGCGAAGCGCTGCTGGCCCATATCCCGTTGGGCCGGCTGGGTGCGGCAGACGATATTGCGCAGGCCGTCACCTTTTTGGCCTCGCCGGCGGCCGGTTATATTTCGGGCACCACCCTGCACGTCAATGGCGGCATGTATATGGCGTAATGGCAGTCCAAAATTTGGTAGAATCGCCAGGTTTTATTTTTCCGGGCTTCAATTTTATTGAAGCCTAATTTCAAGAGAGGATTAGTAATGGATAACGTACAGCGTGTAATTAAAGTCGTCGCCGAGCAGTTGGGCGTCAACGAGGCAGACATCAAGAACGAGTCTTCCTTCGTGGGTGACCTGGGCGCGGACTCGCTCGATACGGTTGAACTGGTGATGGCGCTGGAAGAAGAATTCGGCTGCGAAATCCCGGATGAGGACGCAGAAAAAATCACCACGGTCCAGCAGGCGATTGACTACGTCAACAGCCACTCGAGCTGATCGTTTTCACCCAAGCAATTTAAGGACTGACTTTTGTCCAAACGTCGCGTTGTCGTCACCGGCCTGGGAATTGTTTCCCCGGTCGGCAATACCATACCGGAGGCCTGGGAGAATCTGCTTGCCGGTCGAACCGGAATCGCCCGGATCACCCGATTCGATCCTTCGCCCTTCGCCTCGCAGATCGCGGGCGAGGTCAAGAATTTCGACATCGGGGAATATCTCAATCCCAAGGAAGCACGCCGGATGGATGTCTTTATCCAGTTCGGCATGGCTGCCGGCATTCAGGCGATACGCGACTCGGGCATCGAAGTCACCGATGCCAATGCCGAGCGCATTGGCATCAACATCGGCTCCGGAATCGGCGGTCTGCCGCTGATCGAGGAGACACATACCCTGCTGATGGAATCAGGACCGAGGAAGATTTCCCCCTTCTTCATTCCGGGTTCGATCAGCAACATGATTTCCGGCAACCTTTCCATTCAGTATGGCATCAAGGGCCCCAATCTCGCGGTGGTCACAGCCTGCACCACCGGCTTGCATGCCATCGGGCTGTCGGCTCGCATGATTGCTTACGGCGACGCCGACATGATGGTTGCGGGCGGCGCCGAATGTGCGACCTCCCCGCTGGGCGTAGGCGGTTTTGCTGCTGCGCGCGCACTGTCAACCCGGAATGATGATCCGGCTACGGCCAGTCGTCCATGGGACAAAGATCGCGATGGCTTTGTGCTGGGCGAAGGTGCCGGCGTGCTCGTGCTGGAAGAGTATGAACATGCCAAGGCACGTGGCGCCAAGATCTACGCTGAGGTGGTGGGTTTCGGCATGAGTGGCGATGCCTATCACATGACGGCACCGAGCACCGACGGCCCCAAGCGCTCGATGGTGAATGCAATGCGCGATGCCGGGATCAATCCCGATCAGTTGAATTACATCAACGCGCACGGCACCTCCACCCCGCTGGGGGATAAGAACGAAACCGAAGCGATCAAACTTGCGCTGGGCGATGCGGCCTACAAGCTGGTGGTCAACTCCACCAAGTCGATGACAGGCCACCTGCTGGGCGGCGCCGGCGGTGTCGAGTCGGTGTTCACCGTTCTGGCCGTTCATAATCAGGTATCCCCGCCAACCGCCAATATCTTCTCGCAGGATCCGGAATGCGATCTCGATTACTGTGCCAACACGGCACGTGACATGAAGATCGATTTTGCGCTCAAGAATAATTTCGGATTTGGCGGCACCAACGGCTCGCTGGTTTTCAAGCGCGTTTAATTCCCGCCTCGGATTGCATTGAGCACGCTCGAGATCAGGGAATGGCCACAGCGGCCTGATCTGATCGGGCTGCAGGCGGCTTCCCCGCAGCGTTACCCCGGTCTGTTCCTCAGCAGTGGCGACAGCGGCTGGGATATCCTGTTTGCCTTTCCCGGTGACATCACGCGTTTTGGCGTTGTGGACGGCCTGCGTCGCTTGCAATTGCATCCTGCCATGCGAATTCACCCGCGCGATCAAGTCCAGGCCGAGCCCGATCTTCCTTTTGCGGGTGGTTGGCTATGCGCACTTGGTTACGAGTTGGGCGGGGTGTTCGAACCCAGCGTGGGATTGCCTGATGACAAGGATTTTCCGCTTGCCTGGCTGATGCGCATTCCCGCTGCGATTCTGTACGATCGAACGAAAGAACGCTGCGTGCTGGTCGCCGAAGCCGGGCAAGGGCAACTTCTGGATTTGATGCAACTCGATCTGGAGGCGGCTCGGCAGCCGTTGCCAGCCATCCCCGAGTTGCACGGTCTCCGGGAGGACGATCCTGCCAGCTTTATTGCCGGGGTCGAGCGAATTCAGGACTACATTCGTGCGGGAGATGTGTTCCAGGTCAATCTGTCGCGTGGATGGCAGGCTGCGTTTTCCGCCCCGATCCCCCCGGCCTCATTATTTGCGCAGTTGATGCAGCGCAATCCGGCGCCTTTTTCCGCGCTGCTGCATCTGGATGAATGGGCGATTGTGAGTTCATCGCCCGAGCGGCTGGTTCGTCTGGGCCGTGACGGCAGCCTGGAAACGCGGCCGATTGCCGGCACCCATCCACGTAGCGATGATGTCGCGGAGGATGCCGCATTGCGCGCACGCCTGCAGGCTCACCCCAAGGAGCGTGCCGAGCATGTCATGCTGGTCGATCTGGAACGCAACGATCTCGGCCGCGTGTGCGAACCCGGCAGCGTGAAAGTCGATGCGCTGATGGAAATTGCCAGCTACCGTCATGTGCATCACATCGAATCCACCGTTACCGGCACATTGCGAGCAGGGACAAGTGTGCTGGATGTCTTGCGCGCGGTTTTTCCCGGGGGCACCATCACCGGATGTCCCAAGGTACGCACCATGCAGATCATTCATGAACTGGAGCAAACGCCGCGGCGGAGCTACACCGGGAGTGTCGGCTATATCAATCGTGACGGCAGTTTTGATTTCAACATCCTGATCCGCAGTTTTCTGCTGCGCGAGTGCGAATTGAGTTTCCGGGCGGGCGCAGGCATCGTCGCCGATTCCGTTGCCCAGCGTGAGCTTGACGAAACGCGGGCCAAGGCGCGCGGCCTGCTGCGAGCACTGGATATCGCATGATCCTCGTCAACGGTCATCCTGCCGGCAGCGTGAATGCGATGGATCGTGGGTTGGCCTACGGCGACGGCGTCTTTCGCACGCTGCGCATGCAGGCCGGTCAGCCCGCTTGGTGGCGCGACCAATACGCCAAGCTGGCAACCGATTGCGCGGCGTTGGCACTGAACTGTCCTGGCGAGCCTGAATTGCGCGCCGAAGTGTGCCGTGTCGCCGAAGCGGGGCAGGGGGTGGTGAAAATCATTCTGACCCGTGGGTCGGGCATGCGCGGTTATGCCCCTACCGCAGGCCAGACCGCCACGCGTGTCGTGATGGCTTCATCCCTGCCGCCTTACGCGCAAGCGGATGCTCCGCTCGACATTCATGCGCGCTGGTGCAGCCTGCGGCTGGCACAGCAACCCAGGCTGGCAGGGATCAAGCACCTGAATCGCCTGGAAAACGTGCTGGCGCGTGCCGAATGGGATGACCAGGCGATTACCGAGGGCCTCCTGTGCGATGGCAGCGGGACGGTCATCAGCGGCGTGATGAGCAATCTGTTCTGGGTTCGTGACGGCGAGTTGTTCACCCCGGATGTGAGTCAGTGCGGGGTGGCGGGGGTGGCCAGAGCGCGCCTGCTGCGCGCAGCCGCACGTCGGGACATTCCCGTGCATATCGTCCGCCAGCCGCCAGCCGCTATACTCGCGGCCGATGAAGTGATGATCTGCAATAGCGTCATCGGTGTGCGCCGCGTGGCTAGACTGGATGATCGGGTCTGGCCCCCCGCGGGATGGACTGAAACCTTGAAAATCGCCTTGAATGAAGACCTTGATTAAGCGCCTGCTCGTGCTTGCGATGCTGTCTGTGGCGGCAGTCATCGCCGGGCTGGCCTGGTACGGCAACCGGCCTTTGCCTATCGAGCCCTTGCCGAGAACCATCAGCGTGACACCCGGCACCCATTTGCGGAGCCTGAGCGCAATGCTCGAGCGCGAAGGCGTGATCGGCAATGCGCAGCTGTTCTGGCTGCTCGGGCGCGCCTACGACAAGGGCAGCGTGCTCAAGGCAGGTGTATATAGCCTTGACCGGCCGCTCACGCCGCTTGCGCTTTATGGCAAGTTCGAACGCGGTGAGGTCTCTCAGGTAGCGGTGCAGTTCATCGAGGGATGGAGCTGGCGTGAGGTACGTGCGGCCCTGGCCGCACAGCCCATGCTCAAAAACGACAGTGCCGGCATGAGCGATGCCGAGTTGCTTCAGGCTCTCGGCGCCGAAGAAGGCCATCTGGAAGGGTTGTTGTTCCCGGATACCTATTTGTTTGCGCCGCATTCATCCGATCTCAACGTGCTGCGCCGCGCCTATCGCCTGCAACAGGAAAAGCTCGCGGCGGCCTGGGAAGCGCGCGCGCCGGATCTGCCGTATCGCACGCCGTATGAGGCGCTCATCATGGCATCGATCGTGGAAAAGGAAACCGGGGCGGCTTTTGAGCGTCCGCAAATTGCCGGCGTATTTGTCAATCGCCTTAAAATCGGCATGCGTCTGCAAACCGATCCTACTGTGATTTATGGGCTGGGCGAGCGTTTTGACGGCAATCTGCGCAAGGCCGACCTGCTGCGTGATACGCCCTACAACACCTACACGCGTAGCGGTTTGCCGCCAACGCCGATAGCCATGCCCAGCGAAGCGGCGATTCAGGCCGCGCTCAATCCGGCCAGAACCAGTGCGCTGTATTTTGTGTCGCGTAATGACGGCACCCATGTATTCTCCAGTAATCTCGATGCGCACAACCGCGCCGTGAACCGCTACCAACGATGACACCCGGTAAATTCATCACCCTCGAAGGCGTCGACGGCGCCGGCAAAAGCACCCATCTGGAATTCGTCGCCGACTGGCTGCGCCGCCAGGGCCACGAGGTGATCGTTACCCGTGAGCCCGGCGGCACGCCG
>DILD01000080.1:0-33725 GCA_002424845.1 Thiobacillus denitrificans
CAGACGCATGCGCCAGCCGCCGGAAAAGCTGTTGACCGGCTGATTCAGCTCGCTCACCTGGAAGCCCAGGCCGAGGATCAGCGCCTGCGCGCGCGACTGCGCGTCGTGGGCGCCGGCGTCGTGCAGCGCCATGTAGGCGTGCGCCATGCGCTCGCCATCGTCGCTTTCCTCGGCAGCGGTGACCTCGGCCTGCGCCGCCGCCAGCAGAGTGTCGCCGTCGATGACGAAGTCGGTCGCGGACTCGCTCGTCTCCGGCATGTCCTGCGCCACCTGCGCCATGCGCCACTGCGACGGCATGGAAAAGTCGCCCTTGTCTTCGTGCAGGGTGCCGTTGATGAGCGCGAACAGGCTGGACTTGCCGGCGCCGTTGCGCCCGACCAGGCCGACCTTTTCGCCTGGATTGATCGACACCGACGCGTTGTCGAGCAGGACCTTGGCGCTACGCCGCAGGCTGAGATTCTTGAGGATGATCATGCAGAAGATGCAGTGCGCAGGACGCGCCCCGCCTGAATCGAAAGCCGGATTCTACCCTGTCGCACCCTTCTGCCGGCCGGATGCTGAACCGGCTGCCGGGGAGCATGCTCCACGCTGCACGATTTCAGCGCGGGATTTCCAGCACAGCCTCCAGTCCGCCCGTCGCGCGGTTGCCCAGCCTGACCGCCCAGCCATTTGTTTGCGCCAACTGGCGCACGATCGCCAGCCCCAGCCCGGTCCCCCCGGTTGCCTGCGCGCGCGAGGCTTCCAGCCGATAAAACGGCCGGAACACTTTTTCCAGCTGATCGTCGGGGATGCCCGCGCCGGCGTCGCGCACGATCACCCGCGCCATGTTGTCCGAGCATTCGAGCGCCAGCTCGACCGGCAAGCCGCCGCCGTAGCGCTGCGCGTTCTGGATCAGGTTGACCACGATTTGCCGCACCGCCAGCCGGCCGGCCTCGATCTCGCAGGACGCCGCACCCGCCCACGGCAAGCCCGCCTGCACGGCCAGCTCCTCCAGCAAAGCCGCGAGGTCAAAGCGTACCTTCTGCTCCGGCCGGGTGGTGCGCGCCAGTTCCAGGTAGCCTGCAATCAGCTTGTTCATGTCGGCCAGATCGGCCACCGCGCGGTCGATGCGCGCCGCATCAGGCGCGTTGCGCAGCATTTCCAGATTGAGCTGCAGCCGCGTCATCGGGGTGCGCAGATCGTGCGAGATGCCGGCCAGCAGGGTGGTGCGATTGTCCAGCAGGTCGCGCACTTCGGTCGCCATGATATTGAAGCGGCGCGCCAGTTCGGCCAGTTCGGCTGGCCCGGTTTCCGGCAAGGGGTCGGGCAGTTCACCCGCCCCGACCTGACTGGCTGCCTGCGATGCGCGCGCCAGCGGGACGGTGATGCGGCGCACCAGGAACAGCGCGGTCAGCAGGCTGAGCAAGGCGCCCAGCACAACCACCGCGATGGCGGCCAGCGGCGGCTTGACGGCATAGCGATCGGGGAAAAAACCGGCCCGCAGGTCGTGTCCGCCCACGGGGATATCCAGCCACGCCGCCGCCTTGCCCGGCACCCCGCTCAACACCACTTCGTTGCCTGTCCGGCGGCTCAGGGCAGCCTCGATTTGCTCCCGGAAAGCGAACCGTGGCGCGTCCGCGGTCGCGCCGACATCAAGCGTGGTCAGGCGCAGGCCGTGGCGACGCGCCAGCTCGCGTTCGAACGCCGCGCGCGTCTCGGGCGGCAGTTCCACCCAGGTTTGCGCCGACAGCACGATCAAACCGGCCAGATCATCGGCCGAACGTTCCGCCACCGGGATGATCAGGGTGCGCGTCACCACCCAGAACGCCGCTGCCTGAAACACGACAAAGGCCAGCGCCAGCGTCAGCGCAGTTCGGGCGAACAGCGAGCGGGGAAGGCGTTTCACCCTTTGCCCTGCGGCACAAAAAGATAGCCCTGCCCGCGCTGGGTGCGGATATAGGCCGGGTTGGCGGGATCATCCTCGATTTTCTTGCGCAGGCGGTTCACCCGCACGTCGATGCTGCGGTCGAACGGGTCGCGCTCAAAGCCGCGCAGCTGGTCCATCAGCCAGTCACGCGACAACGCACGGTTGGCATGCGTGACGAAGATTTCCAGCAATTCATACTCGCCGCTGGTCAGGACGATTTCCGCGCCGTCTCGAGTGAGCGTGCGGGCATCGAGATTGACGCTGAACGGGCCAAAGCGGCCCACTCGGGCCGTTTCAGCCACCGGCACCGCCGCACCGCCCTGCCGTCGCATCACGGCCCGGATACGCGCCAGCAGTTCGCGCGGATTGAAGGGCTTGGGCAGGTAATCGTCGGCGCCGACTTCCAGTCCGATGATGCGGTCGATGTCCTCGCCCCTGGCCGACAGCATGATGATGGGCGGGAAACCCGGTTGCGCGCGCAGGCGGCGGGCGATCGACAGGCCATCCTCGCCCGGCATCATCCAGTCGAGCACCAGCAGATCGGGCAGGCGGGCGGCGAGCAGGCGGTCCAGCGAGGCGGCGTCTTCCGCCGTCTCGACCACATAACCCTGGCTCGTCAGATACTCGGCTACCAGCTCACGAATGCCGGGATCGTCGTCGGTCACATAAATAACGTTTTTTTCCATGCGACAAATATATCAGCAGGGACGACGCACCATCCTCAGGTTACACACTGTTACAAAACCTCCCTTGCGTGAAACAGTATGCTTACTTTCCTCAACCAGACTGCGAAGCGTGGAAGCAAGACAGGGCGACCACGGAAAAGGAGACCATGATGAACACACGATACAACTGGATTTTTGGGTGGGTGGGACTGGGACTGGCCCTGGCCGCCCCGGTTCAGGCTGCCCCGGATTTTCCGGATGACGTGACTATCGTGGTCAAACGCGACCAAGCCGAGGACGCACGCCCGGATCCGCGCAAGGCCCACAAGGATCGCGACGGACGCCGGACAAGCAAGCGCGAGATCGAAAACGAAGAGCCGCGAGGCTATGGCTACGGATACGAGCGCCGCCAAAAGCGGGATTCCGAGGACGGCGGTCGCAACCACAGCCGCCGCTGAATCCCGCATGACTGAAGCAAAAAGGAGAACAGGATGTACACACGCACCCTAAAGGGCACAAACCCCCTGAATACCACGCTGGTCGCCGCGCTGCTGGCCGCCAGCGGCACTGTACAGGCCGGCCCCAGCCACGGCGACAGGGATGGTTTCACCACACGCGTCAAAGTGCTGGCCAGCGCGCCGGTCTTTGAAACGATCAACGAGCCGCGGCGCGAGTGCTGGGTCGAAACGGTTGGCTATGAAACGCGCAATACCCCGGCCAGCGGTAATGCCGGCGGCGCCATTCTCGGCGCCATCGCCGGCGGCCTGATCGGTTCCACGGTTGGCAAGGGCGACGGCAAAATCGCTGCGGCCGCAATCGGTGCCGCTACGGGTGCGGTAGTGGGCGACCGCTGGAGCCAGGGGAACACCCGCTATGAAACACAGCCCCAGCAGGTCGAGCGCTGCAACGTGCAGGACAATTTTCGTCAGGTGATCAGTGGCTATGACGTGCGCTACCGCTTCCAGGATCGCGACTACACCACCCGCCTGCCTTACGACCCCGGCAAGTGGCTGACCCTGAACGTCAATTTCTCCGTGGCTCAAGACCCGCGTAGCGAACGCTGGAACAACAGCCGCAACCACTGGGGCAATTGACGTCTGAACAGACATCCATGTCCCGGTCAATCAACAAGGAGGACTGCCATGTTACGCAAACTTCTGATCGCAACCGCCATGCTCACTGCCTCGGGTGCCAGTCTCGCTCACAATGATGTTGTTTACGGTCGTGTCATTCACGTCGAGCCGAGTGTCACCCTCTCGTTTGGCACTGGCTACAACAATGGCTTCCGGATTTTGTACGAAAGCGGCGGGCAACGTTACTGGACCTACAGCCCGCGCCACCCCGGCCACGTCATCATGCTGCCCACTCGTTACCGCATCCAGCCTGTCCAGCATCATCAACATCGTGATCGGCACAACTGGAAAGGCCATCGTGACTGGCAGGATGACCGGCGCGAGAATCGGCGCTACGGTCGATATTGAGCCAGGGCAACAGCCGGACGGGCCCGCTGCCCGCCAAGTCACCCGGGTTTATGGCTGGCTTTTTTCCCGATCGCGCCAGGTTTTCACCGCCGCCACCCGTGCCTGGAAAACCGTTTCCCGGATGCGCATCGGATCTGCGTTACGCGCCACCTCCCCTGCATCGATGGACAAAGCTTCCCGCAAAGCCTGCCGCAAATGGTCCGGCGCAGGAAAAGGCCTGGCCTCGTAACCCGGCCGGCCACGAAAATCGCATTCACAGGCCTGCAAAAATTCTTCGAAGCGTCCCGTGCGACGAAAAGCGTCGACCCGCTCCAGAAGCTCCACCAGGGTGGCAGGGCGCAACTCCAGCGCGCGGTGCACGTTGCCGTGATCACGCGCAACCGCAACGGCGAGGTCACGGCAATCGGCCGGTACCCGGACACGCTCACTCAACACACGCACCAGATCGGCGCTCCTGGCTTCATGGCCGTGATGGGTCGGCCAGTATTCAGGCGGCGTCACGCCCTTCCCGAGGTCGTGGGTGAGCGCGGCAAAGCGAACCGGCAAGCTGAAACCCTGACGCGCAGCCCAGTCAACCACGAGCATGACATGCACGCCCGTATCAATTTCCGGGTGGTACTCGGGCCGCTGGGGCACACCGAACAGGCGATCGATTTCAGGGAAAAGGCGGGCCAGTGCGCCGCAATCGCGCAGCACATGAAACATGCGTGACGGTTGCGCTTCCATCAGCCCGCGTGCGATTTCCTGCCACACCCGCTCAGGCACGAGCGCATCGATTTCGCCGCTGTCCACCATCTGGCGCATCAGGGCGATGGTTTCGGGTGCCACGGAAAAATCTTCAAAGCGCGCAGCAAAGCGTGCCACTCTTAAAATCCGCAGCGGATCTTCGGCGAACGCAGCGCTCACATGCCGAAAAACACGCGCGGCCAGATCCCGCTGCCCCCCGTAGGGGTCGATCAAGCTGCCGTTTTCGTCTTCGGCAATGGCATTGACGGTGAGGTCACGACGCAGCAGATCCTGCTCCAGCGTGACCTCGGGCGCGGCATATACCTTGAAGCCTTTGTAGCCATGCCCCGCTTTGCGCTCGGTGCGCGCCAGCGCGTACTCCTCATGGGTGACCGGGTGCAGGAAGACGGGGAAGTCCTTGCCGACCGGCTGGTAGCCCAGCGCAATCATCTCGTCGGGCGTGGCGCCAACCACGACGTAATCACGGTCGGCCACGGGCAAGCCCAGCAACCGGTCACGCACTGCACCGCCAACGATGTAAGTTTTCATGGCGGCACGGAAGTCTTGTTAGCGGTGTGCGCCTTCACGATACCCCTCATACCGTGCACGCGGCGTATCGGCGCGCAGGTACTCGGGAGCGACGGCCTCAAGCGCTGCCGGCTGGAAATCGAATACTGACGGCCAGCCACTGCTGCAGACGTTGTCTACCAGCATGGCGAAATGATTGTCGCGCGTCATCAGTTTCCTGCCGGGCTTGAACTCCATGGCCCAGGCCTGGAAATACGACGCCCATTTGCCCAATGGAAGGATGCTGCGTCGCTTGCCGATCACCTCGCCGACATAGCTCACCAACTCCTGCAAGGAGTAGGCGCGGGGCCCGCACAGGTCATACGTCTGGCCATGGGTCGCCACGTTGGCAAGGCTGTCGGCAAAGGCGCGCGCGACATCCCCGACATGCACCGGCGCAAAACGGGCGGCCGCGCCCGCCAGCGGCAACACCGGAAACATTTTCAGCAGACGGGCGAACATCGACAGAAAGGCGTCGCCACGGCCAAAAATCACGGAGGGCCGGAATATCGTGACATCCAGGCCGTAACCATGAATCAACTTGGGGCCATTCAGGTACCAGTTCTCATGTTCGACATGACGCATGCCGGCTTCACGCACCAGCGCCTCGGCAATCCCCTTCGAGCGCTGATAGGCCGAGCGCGAATTCGGATGGGCGCCCAGCGCACTCATGTGCAGCAGGCGATGCACCCCTGCTTCCCCCATGGCGTGAACGACCTTGCGCGTCAGCTCAATGTGCACCTTCTGAAAATCGCCGCGACGGGCGCTCGGCAGGTCGACACGGCCGACTCGCGCTTCGTGCAGGATGCCGACCAGGTTGATGACCGCATCCATGCCACGGAATTGACGGATGAGTTCCTGCTGGTCATGCACATCGGCCTCGACCACTTCCACTGTGGGCAACAGGATCAGTTCCTTGGCTGCCTCGCGACGATGGGTCAGCACACGCACGGTGTGACCGCGCGCGGCAAGCTGACTGACAAGGTGAGTGCCGACGAAGCCGGATCCGCCCAGGATGCAGATGCGTTCAATTTTCATGGTGTAGGCTTTTTTGTATATAAGACATTGCTGATTTTATCCCGAATGAAGCGGGTTCGGCCATTCCGCCTACCCTTCCTCCCCGGGTACTTCAGCATCGGAGACTTGGGCCCCCGGGGCTTTACGTGGCGGCACTGTGCCAAGCCGGTCTTTCAGGAGTACCGAAGGCTGGCCAAATCGTGCTGCGTAGTACATGGCGTTGCTCATCACTTTCTTGACGTAATCGCGCGTCTCGGTAAACGGAATCGATTCGATGTATACCGCGGCCTCCATCGGCCGGGAATCGCGCCAGCGCTGCGCCCGGCTCGGGCCGGCATTGTAGGCGGCGGTCGCAAGCACCGGCGAATCGTCAAGCGTGGTCTGGACGTGCTTGAGATAATACGCGCCGAACTGGATGTTCCTGGCCGGATCCTGCATCTCCTGCGGGCGAAATCCCTTGATCCCGAGTCGTTGCGCAATCCAGCGGGCGGTGGCCGGCATGATCTGCATCAGGCCGGACGCCCCCACGCTGGAGCGGGCAACGTTGATGAAGCGGCTTTCCTGCCGCATCAGGCCGAATACCCAGGCTTCATCGATGTCATTATCGCGCGCGGCCTTTTGTGCCAGTTCGCGGTAAGGGGCCAGAAAGCGCAACTCGAAGTCATGCAGATTGCGGGTGCGCTCGGCAGTATTGATGGCGCGGTCATACCATTTCATGCGGCGTGCCAACTCAGCTGACGCCAGCAATTGCGAATCGGAAAACTCACGAATCGACCAGTTCCATTCCTGATTGGCATCCTGACGCAAGCCGAGTTCGTACAAGGCCATGGCTCGCTCAATGCCCGGCAGGCGGGCCACGGCGTCAACCTCGTTGCCGCCTGCCTTGACGTTTATGGATGGCGCCTGCGCCACCGGACCGAGCTCTTCCTGGGCCAACTGGCCGTAGTAATGATGCTCGCCGGACAAAGGCAGAAAAATGGCATTGGCCGCCGAACGTCGCCCGGCCGCCTGCAGCGCGCGTGCAAGCCAATAGCGCCAGACGGCTTGTGTTTGCACGGACTTGTCCATGCTCTCGATTGTATGGCGAACGGTCTGCCAGTCACGCGCACGCAAGGCGGCACGCACCCACCATTCACGCTGGAAATCGTTGGTGGCGGCTTTGCCCGCCCGCTGAAACCAGCTCAAGGCGATGGCCTCATGGCGGCGCGCCGCCCAGGTCGCAAGCCGTGCCCAGGCGATGCGCTGCTCCTCTTCGCTAAAGTGCGGTTCCCATTTGCGTAATGCCCGCTCGGCTTCACTGGAATCACGTTTAGCCAGCAAATCGAGTACGTAAAGTGCAAGCTCGCGATCCCCACGCCGGCCGGGATCAAGTGTGTCACGTGCATTCAACACACGCGACGGATCGCGGCTGGCCAGATCGAACAAGGCCGAATCCGGTCGCTGCGCATCGGGCAACGCATTGGCCACAATCCGTGCGACGCCAGGATTTCCAGCTTCCAGCGCCAGCCGCAAACGGCTCCAGATATCGTCTTCCCGAATCAATCCGGCTTCGATCAACTGCTCGAATAAAGGCGTACAGGCCGACGGCATGTCCCGCCCGCTAAACCAAAGGGAAACAGCCTCACGCTGGGCAGCACGATTGCCTTGCGCCCATTCGGCACGATGGGCATAGCACTGGTGTGCGTAATCGGGCCGGTTCAGGCGCGGATATTCGGCCAAGTACATCGCCCATGCCTGACGGGCACCGAGTGATTTCAACCAGTCTCCACGCAGCGACTCAGCCATACGGCTGCCAGGATAGCGCGCAAGAAAATCGGCAATCCGTGAATCGCCTGGACCGCTCGACAATGTCAATCGCCAGTACTCAACATAGGGAAACAACACATGACCGGCCGGCACATTACGCGCAGCATGCTCCAGTTCGACGAGCTTGCGCGTTTCGAAAGCCCGCTGTGCCTGTTGCACGGCGGTGTCGCCAGGCGCGGCCCATGTGGACGTCACACACAAAGCCCCCAGCAGGAAAAGAATACGGATGCTAGCCATGACCAGAGGTTAACATGCTGTTGCCCCGCCCCGCCCGGGCGAAAACCCCCACCCTGCACGACACGGCCCGCGTCATTCGCCATGCACTGCAAACGGGTTTATAGTGAGTGCGCCTCATACGAGGTCATCCCCATTTTCAGGAGCACACCATGTCAGTCAATGTAGGAAGCATCGACCGCATCATTCGGATTATTGCCGGCCTCGCCCTTATCGCTTGGGCAGCCTTCTTCAATGGACCGGTATGGGCCTGGATCGGTGTATTGCCCCTGGCCACCGGACTGCTCAAGATCTGCCCGGCCTACAGCCTGTTCGGCATCAACACCTGCGGCTTGAAAAAATAAGGCTCAGGCCAGAAACAGCTTGTACGCCGGGTTGCGGGACTCGTCCCAATACCGGTAGCCCAGCCCCTCCAGAAACGTCTGGAAGCTGGGCTTTTCTTTTTCCGGCACCTGGATGCCAACCAGCACGCGGCCATAATCGGCGCCATGGTTGCGGTAGTGGAACAGACTGATGTTCCAGCCGCGGCTCATGCTTTGCAAAAACCGCATCAGCGCACCGGGGCGTTCGGGAAACTCAAAGCGGTACAACACTTCGTTGACGGCCTCGGGGGCTCGCCCACCGACCAGATGCCGGACATGCAGCTTGGCCATTTCGTTGTCGGTAAGGTCGATCGCCTCCAAGCCATGGCGGTGCAGCAATTCGACCACGCGCGCGCTCTCGCCCGCCCCGGGAACCGACAAGCCGACAAACACACGGGCAGCCTTGGGGTCGGAATAACGGTAATTGAATTCGGTGATGTTGCGCGCGCCCAGCAAGCCGCAAAATGTCTTGAAGCTGCCGGGCGTCTCGGGGATGGTGACCGCCAGCACGGCTTCACGCTTCTCGCCGAGTTCAGCGCGCTCGGCAATGTAGCGCAGGCGATCGAAATTCATGTTGGCGCCGGAGGCCACCGCCACCAGCGTCTTGCCCCTGAGCCTGTCGCCGGCGATGGCCGCCTTCATCCCGGCAATCGACAAGGCGCCGGCCGGCTCCAGAATCGAGCGGGTGTCCTCGAACACGTCCTTGATGGCTGCGCAGATGGCGTCATTGTTGACGCGGATGATTTCGTCGACATACAGCTGCGCCAGCCGGAAGGTTTCCTTGCCGACCGTTTTCACCGCGACGCCATCGGCAAAAATGCCTACGCGCGGCAGCGTGATGCGCTTGTTCTTGCACAGCGAACGGGCCATCGCATCGGCATCCTCCGGTTCAACGCCGACGATCCGGATTTCCGGGCGCAGCCGCTTGATATAGGCCGCCATCCCGGCGATCAATCCGCCGCCGCCAACCGGAATGTAGACCGAGTGAATCGGGCCTGGATGCTGTCGCAACAATTCCATCGCCACCGTTCCCTGCCCGGCGATCACGTCCGGATCGTCGTAGGGGTGAACGAAGGTCGCCTTCGACTCCTTGGCCAGCGTGGTGGCATGGGCACAGGCCTCGTCGTAATTGTCGCCGTGCAGGATCACCTGCGCACCGCGCGCCGCGACTGCGTCGACCTTGATTTTCGGGGTGGTCGCGGGCATCACGATAATGGCCGAGACACCCAGTTTTTGTGCCGCCAGCGCCACGCCCTGTGCATGATTGCCGGCTGATGCTGCCACGACGCCGCGCGCCAACTGGGCCGAAGTCAGCCTGGCCATCTTGTTGTAGGCGCCGCGGCACTTGAACGAAAACACCGGCTGCAGATCCTCACGCTTGAGCAGAATCCGATTGTTGAGACGACGCGACAAATTGTGCGCCACGTCGAGCGGCGACTCGATAGCCACGTCGTAGACTCGCGAGGTGAGGATGCGTTCGAGGTAATCGTCAGATTGGCTCATGGTGGCTGCGGATGCGAGGTTTGTAAAAATGGGGCGATGCCGCTATCTTAGCGGGCTGAACCGAAATCAACGAAAACATCATGACTCAAGACGAAATGAAGCAAGCCGTGGCACGTGCCGCGGTAGATTATGCCCGTGGCGGCATCATCGGGGTAGGCACCGGCTCGACCGCCAATTATTTCATCGACGCGCTGGCCGAGGTCAAGGGCCGTATCGACGGCGCCGTGGCAAGCTCGGAAGCCACAGCCACCCGCCTGAAAAGCCACGGCATCCAGGTGCTGGATCTCAACAGCGTGGGGGAACTCGAAATCTACGTCGACGGTGCTGATGAAATTACCGAGCACTTCGCCATGGTGAAAGGCGGCGGCGGCGCGCTGACGCGCGAGAAAATCGTTGCGGCCTGCAGCAAGCAGTTCATCTGCATCGCCGACGAAAGCAAACTGGTTGGCGTATTGGGAAAATTCCCGCTGCCGGTGGAGGTGGTTCCGATGGCGCGCTCTTACGTGGCGCGCGAACTGGTCAAACTGGGCGGGCAACCCCGTCTGCGTGAAGGTTTTACCACCGACAACGGCAATATCATTCTCGACGTGCATGGCCTGTCGATTGTCGATCCGGTGTCGCTGGAAACCGCCATCAATCACATTGTCGGCGTGGTGACGAATGGTTTGTTTGCGCGGCGCGGCGCGGATGTGCTGCTACTGGGTACCGAGTCGGACGTCAGAACTTACAAGAAATAATCATTGCGGGCGCCCGTCTTCATCGGGCACCTCATTTTCATCGGGTTGCGGTTCAATCGGAACACGATACTTCTCGGTCGCCCATTGCCCCAGATCGATCAACCTGCAGCGCTCGCTGCAAAAGGGGCGCCAGCGGCTCGCGGCCGTCCACGCCACGGGCGCGCTGCATATCGGACAACTGACAACGGGGGGCGCAGCAGGACTCACAGTGTGCAGAAGGTCAGCTCGAACTCGATCGATTCGGTGATACAACAGCGTACCGTCGACACATCCGCTTGCACGAAACGGATGTTGAGCATGTACTTGTTGCCCGAAATCTCCGGAACGCACGGCAAGTCGTCTGCCAGCGTCAGCCGGATCAACTGGGGGTTGCGCGACTCGAGCATGCGCTGATAATTGCCGGCAATGGCATGGTGCAATTCGGGCCGGCCACTGTCACGCAGCAGTCCCAGCACGATTTCGACCGCCGAACGAATGGAAGAAAAAGGCGCCAGCCAGCGTTGCAATTGTCCGGCCCGCACGTCGACCGGCTTGTGCTGCCAGTAATGGTAGGCCGGGAGATCGAACTCGCACATCCCGCCCGGAATGGAGGCACGCTGCTTGACGGCCGCCAGCCATTCGTCTTCACGCAAGTGTTGCCCAACCCTGCCGGGTAACTGATAGATGCCATGGTGGGCTGCCTCAATTGCCGACAGCACCTGTTCCAGTGTCGAGCCCTGCACATTCGGATTGCCGCGCAATGCCGCCAGTACGGCTTTTTGCCGATCCAGTTCCTGCAACAACTCGGACTTGAGGTCGGCACGCGCAGCCACTTCAGCCAGCTCAAACAGTGTCAGCAGGGCAGCATGATGCGCATGCAGCTCGAGCGATGAGGCATAGGCGTCGAAACGATCGAACAGGTCTTCCAGCCGCAACAGGGTACGGATCCGTTCGCTCAGAGGATATTCGTAGTGAATCACGTCTTGACGGGCTGGTTTAAGTGGCTCGATTGTCGCCGATTCAGGTGGAAAATCAAGGCAAGGACACAGAAGCAAGCGCCAAATAACGTTGATGCAGCGCCGCCACCTCGATACGCAAAGCCTCCTCTGATGTGGTGTTGACAATCACATCGTCCGCTATGGCCAGACGCTCGGCGCGCCCGGCCTGGGCGTTCAGGATGGCCACGACTTCATCGCGTGTCAATCCGCTACGCGCCATCACGCGCGCTATCTGCACCTCTTCCGGGCAATCGACCAGCAGTACGCGGTTGAGCATATCCCGGTATCCGCCGGTCTCCACCAGCAGGGGAATCACGATCAACACATAGGACGCGACCAGCCTGGCAAGGCTCTGCTCAACGGCCTGCCGGATACGTGGATGGAGAATCAACTCCAGTTGGCGCCGCGCCACGGCATCAGAGAACACACGGCGACGCAGTGCCGCACGGTCCAGTTCGCCATCCGTCCGCATCACCGCTTCGCCAAAATTCGCACGGATTTCATCCAGCGCCACCGTGCCGGGCGCGGTCAACTCGCGTGCGACAAGATCCGTGTCAATCACCGGAACACCCTGGGCAGCAAAGCATTCGGCCACGGTGGTTTTGCCTGAACCGATACCGCCGGTAAGGCCGACCGTGAACATCAGATCTGTCCGAGATAAGCCTGTGTCAGGTCTGCGCCGAAAAACAGCGCCACGAGCCCCCCGCCCGCCAGATAGGGGCCAAACGGAATCGGGATGCGCCGGTCATGCTTGACCAGAAGAATCATCGCGACACCAATGGCCGCGCCGACCACGGAGGACAGCAGTAAGGTGACGGGCAGCATCTGCCAGCCCAGCCAGGCGCCGATGGCCGCCAGCAGCTTGAAGTCTCCGAACCCCATGCCCTCCTTGCCGGTGACGAGCTTGAACAGCCAGTAAACCGTCCAGAGCACGCCATAACCGGCCATGGCCCCGATAACCGCATCCGGCAGGCTGGCAAAATGCCCGCCCAGGTTGAACAGCAAGCCCAGCCACAGCAGCGGCATGGTAAGGCTGTCGGGAAGCAGCGTGGTATCCAGATCGATAAATGCCAGCGCAATCAGCATCCAGACCAGAATGAGCGCCCCCAGCGTCTGCATGCTCAGGCCCCATTTCCATGCCACCGCTGCGGACAACAGTGCGGTAAGCAGTTCCACCAGCGGGTAGCGCGCACTAATCGGTGTGCCGCATGAGGAACAACGCCCGCGTAGCCATAACCAGGACAGCAGCGGAATATTTTCAAGTGCGGTAATTGAGTGCCCGCACTTGACGCAGGCCGAGCGTGGCAGCCACAGATTGTAGCGCGGCATATCCGCCTCGGTTTCACCGCGCAATTCGGCGCACTGGGCCTGCCATTCGGCTTCCATCATTTTAGGCAGGCGATGGATAACCACATTGAGGAAGCTGCCGATCAGCAGGCTCAGGACAAACACCAGCCCGGTGAGCAGGGCTGGATCGGCGCGCAGCAGTTCCGTCATCCCACCACCTGGCCCATCTTGAAAATCGGCAGGTACATGGCAATGACCAGGCCGCCAATAAGCACGCCCAGCACCACCATGATGATCGGCTCCATCAGGCTGGACAGCGCTGACACGGCATCATCCACCTCAGCCTCGAAGAAATCAGCCACCTTGCCCAGCATGGAATCGAGCGCGCCCGACTCTTCACCAATTGCTGTCATTTGCAAAACCATATTGGGAAAACGCTCGGTATTGGTCATCGCCACCGTCAACGAAGTGCCGGTCGATACTTCAGCACGAATTTTTTGCGTGGCCTCGAGGTACACCTGATTACCCGCCGCCCCGCCCACCGAGTCAAGCGCCTCCACCAACGGTACGCCGGCGGAAAACATGGTCGCCAGCGTACGCGTCCAGCGCGCGATCGTGGCCTTTTCGATCACCGGGCCAAAAACCGGCAGTTTGAGCATGATGCGATCCATGATCATCTGCACCTTGCGCGAGCGTTTCCAGGCTCGGAGAAAGGCATAGAGAGTGCCGCCGATACTTCCAAAAATCGCCCACCACCATTTCACGAAGAAGTCCGACATAGCCATCACCACCAAGGTGGGCGCCGGCAAATCCGCCCCGAAACTACTGAACAGATCCTTGAACGCCGGGACCACGAAAATCATGATGACGGCGGTAATGACAAATGCCACCACGAGGATGGAAATCGGGTAGAACAGCGCCGATTTGATCTGGTTTTTGACTGCAAGAATTTTTTCCTTGTAGACCGACAAGCGCTCCAGAATGGTATCCAGGATACCGGCCGCTTCTCCGGCCCCAACCAGATTGCAAAACAACGCATCGAAATACAAGGGATGTCGACTAAAGGCCTGAGTGAGGCTGTTACCCTGCTCGATGTCTGCCTTGATTTCCAGTAGCAGGCGTTGCATGGATGGATTGGAATGCCCGCGCGCCACGATTTCGAACGATTGCAGCATCGGCACCCCGGCCTTCATCATGGTGGCCAACTGGCGGGTGAACAGTGTGACATCCTTGTCGGTGATTTTCTTGCCGCCCCCACCGAACAGCGGAGAACTTTGTTTTTTGAGTTTGGTGACGGTGATGCCCTGCTTGCGCAGCTGGGAATTGACCACAGCCTCGCTGCCGGCCTGCAGCTGACCTTTGGTTTTCTTTCCGCTCTTGTCCACCCCCTCCCACAGGAAGGTCGCGTTCTTGACCGCCTTTGCCGCTGTAGCCATAGAGGAGTTCCTTAAATATTGGTGACGGCCTCAACCTCTTCCAGCGAGGTGAGGCCAGCCATGACTTTCAACAATCCTGCCTGGCGCAGGTCGTGCACGCCCTCCAGTCGTGCCTGGTCGGCAATATCGTTCTGATTCCCGCCCTTGAGAATGATGCGGGTCATGGCATCGGTTATCGGCATCACCTGATAAATACCCAACCGTCCTTTGTAACCAGAGCCCCCGCAAATATCGCAACCTACCGGTTTATAGGGCTTCCAGCTGCCGTCGAGTTGCGCTTCGGTGTAACCCGCCGCCAACAAGGCCTCCTTTGGAATGTCCGTGGGCTGCTTGCACGAGCACAACCGCCGCGCCAATCGCTGAGCGGTAATCAGAATGACCGATGACGCCACGTTGAAAGGCGCCACCCCCATGTTCAGCAGACGGGTCAGCGTGCCTGGCGCGTCATTGGTATGCAGTGTGGACATCACCATGTGGCCGGTTTGCGCAGCCTTGATCGCGATGTCGGCGGTTTCCAGGTCACGGATTTCGCCGACCATGATGACGTCAGGATCCTGCCGCAGAAACGATTTCAGCGCCGCCGAAAAGGTCAGGCCGGCCTTGTCGTTGACGTTGACCTGGTTGATGCCCGCCAACTGGATTTCCGCCGGGTCTTCCGCCGTCGAAATGTTGACGTCGGGTTTATTGAGAATATTCAGGCAGGTATAGAGCGACACGGTCTTGCCGGAACCCGTCGGGCCGGTCACCAGCACCATGCCGTAGGGTCGCTGCACGGCGTGCATCAGCGCTTCCTTCTGCCACGGCTCGTAACCCAGGGCATCGACCCCAAGCTGCGCGCTGCTGGGGTCGAGAATACGCATGACGATTTTTTCGCCATAGAGCGTCGGCAAGGTGCTCACCCGAAAGTCGATGGCACGATTCTTCGACAGCACCATTTTCATGCGGCCATCCTGCGGCACACGTTTTTCGGAAATATCCAGCCGCGACAGCACCTTGATGCGCGAAGCGATCTTTTCCTTGATCGCCATGGGCGGCTGCGCAACCTCGGCCAGAATACCGTCGCGCCGGTAACGGATGCGGTAGAACTTTTCGTAGGGCTCGAAATGGATATCGGATGCACCCTGATTGATGGCATCGAGCAGGATTTTCTGCAGATAACGCACCACCGGCGCATCGTCGATCTCGATTCCGCCCGCGTCCTGCTGGGCCGCTGCCGTGCTTTCCTCGTCGGCAAAGTCGAGATTGAGCTCCTCGGCGTTCAACACTGCCAGGGTGTTGTCAGCCGCCTCCCCCATTTTCTGGATCAGCTTGCCGAGCTTGTCGTCCTCAACCACCACGGGTTCGGCCGCCTGCCCCGTCTGAAACTTCACCTCATCCAGCGCCTGCAAATGAGTGGGGTCGGAAATGGCTACATATAATTTGTTGCCGCGCTGGTGGAGCGCCACGACACGCCGCTTTTGCACCAGCTTGGGATCCAGCACGCCCTGCGGCAGGCTGTCTACATCCATGGCGTCGAGGTCCATGAAAGGGTAGCCAAACGACGTTGCGGCAAACTCGGCCACCTGGCCCGCCTTGAAACGCCGCCCCTTGACCAGCTCGGTCACAAACGATTGATCCGCCTCAACGGCGCGTTTCAGCACAGCCTCCGCTTCAGTGTCTGTCAGCCAGCCATGGTTGACCATGGCACGCGCCAGTCCGGTCAGATTATTGGTGTTTGCCGTAACAGCCATTGCTCAATCTCAAGACAAGTCCAGTTGATATTATCGCCTGCATCGTACAGCCTGCGTTATTGATGACGAATCAAGGGCCTTAACGGCGCTTTTTCGCCTAAATTGAGGCGTCCTTCGACAAAGCCCCTTCCGCTGCCGGAAGATAGATACGTGCCATCTTCACCGCCCGGTCCTGCGTCTGTACGATTTCCACCGGCACGTCGCCCAGTTTAAGGCTCACCCCAGCCTCCGGAATATCTTCGAACTGCTCCAGCAACAGGCCATTCAGGGTCTTCGGGCCATCCAGCGGAAAAGACAGGCCCAGCCTGCGGTTGAGATGTCGCAGCAGCACGCTGCCCTCAGCCAGCCAGGTGCCATCCGCATCACGGCGCAGATAGCCCGCATCCGACGGGGCCTGGGTAGTGAATTCGCCGACCATTTCTTCCAGCAGATTCTCCAGCGTTACCAGCCCCTGCAACTCGCCGTATTCATCGACCACCAAAGCCAGCCGTCGACGGCTGCTCTGAAAGTTGCGCAACTGGGTAAACAGCGGCGTACCCGCCGGAACGAAATAAGGCGCTTCCAGATTTTCCTTCAGCGTATCAGGGTCGAGTTCTTCACCGGCCAGCGCATACAGCACCCGGCGCACATGCAACACGCCCAGCAGATTGTCGGAAGAACCCGCATGCACCACCAGCCGGGTATGGTGGCTGGTGGAAATCTGCTGGCGCAGCCGCTCGGGGTCATCCTCAATATCGATCGCCTCAATCTGGTTACGTGGCGTCATCACATCATCGACAGTGATGTCTTCAAGTTCAAGCAGATTCACCAAAATCCGATGGTGCTCGCGCGGCAATACGCCGGACGATTCCAGCACGACGGCCCGCAGTTCTTCCAGCCCCAGGCGGGTCCCATGCCCCGGCGCGGGCGGCTTGATCCGCAGCAGCCACAGGATGCCCTGAACGAACAGGTTGACGAACCAGATCACCGGATACGTCAGCTTGAGCATCGGCGTCAGCACATAGGCCGCCGGGTAGGCGATGCGTTCGGGGTAGGACGATCCCAGTACCTTTGGAGTGACCTCGCTGAACACCAGCATCAGGAAGGTCAGCAACAAGGTCGCCAGCGACAGCGCAACGTCCGATTCCCCGAACAGGCGAATCGAAATGATCGTCGCCAGCATCGCAGCGGCAATATTGACCAGATTGTTGCCGAACAGGATCACACCCAGCAGCTTGTCGGTCCGGTTCAGCAGCAACTGCGTCAGCATCGCGCCGCGATGCCCCGTTTCGGCAGCGTGACGCAGCCGGTAGCGGTTGATCGCCATCATGGCTGTTTCAGAGGCCGAGAAGCAGGCTGACAGAAACAGCAGGCCCGCCAGCAGGCCAAACAGGGTACTGATGGACAGCGCTTCCAAAGCCCTATTCCCGGAAAGGACGGTTCAATGTCTGGCGGATGGACAGCTCAGCGCCCAAGCAACACCTCCAGCACAAACTGGGTCCCCAGATAAGCCAGCAACAGCAAGGTAAACCCGGTTATCGTCCAGGCCAGCGCGGTACGACCGCGCCAACCGCGAAAATACCGCCCCACCAGCAGTCCACCGAAGACCAGCCAGGACAGAATGGCGAATACAACCTTGTGCGTGAACTGCAGCGGCGTACCGAAAAGCGCCTCCGAAAAGAACACGCCACTGAACACCGCCAGGGTCAACAGTACAAAACCAATGCCCAGGGTTTTGAAAAGCATGGCTTCCAGCGTCAGCAGGGGAGGGGCGCCATTATGCGGAAACGCGCCGCGATGCAGCTGTTTCTCAAGCATCGTCATCAGCACGGCATGCAGGGCAGCGACTGCCAGCAAACCATAGGCCAGAAATGACACCGCCAGATGCGCACGCAAAGCCAGTGTCTGCGAATTCGGGATCGCATGGGTCGCGGGAAAGAATGCCATGGCCAGGACGGACGCTGCGGCCAAACCGCTCACCCATGACTGCAATCTCGCCAGCGGCGCGGCGCGACTCTCCAGCCAGTAAACCAGCGCGGTCAACCACAGGATCATCGACAGGGAATTGCCGAACCCCAACTGGATATCGCCCCGCCCCAGCATCGAATGGTAGACAAGCCCGCCATGCGCCAGCAACGCCAGCGGCAGCAAGACCCGCACCGAAGCGGAGGGCATGCGTCGCAAGCGCCAGGCCAGCCAGCCATACAGCGCGCTCACGCATAAAGTAACAAGCAATAACAGGGACATTCGTTAAAATACAAATGATTCAGTCAGCCTCATTATCCATGCCGCCCCCGGCGGCAACAAGGAAGCCATGTTAGAAAACCTCAGCGGACGCCTCGCCGGCGTCGTCAAAACCCTGCGCGGACAGGCGCGCATCACCGAAGCCAATGTGCAGGACACCCTGCGCCAGGTGCGCCTGGCCCTGCTCGAAGCCGACGTCGCGCTACCGGTGGTCAAGGACTTCATCGAAGCGGTCAAGACCCGCGCGCTGGGTCAGGAAGTGCTCACCAGCCTGTCTCCGGGCCAGGCGCTGATCGGAATCGTCCACGAAGAACTCACCCGATTGATGGGCGGCGAGAACGCCGACCTCAACCTCGCCGCCACCCCGCCCGCCGTCATCCTGATGGCCGGCCTGCAGGGTTCGGGCAAGACCACCACCAGCGGCAAGCTCGCGCTGCTGCTGAAAAACCGCAAGAAAAAGGTCCTGCTCGCCTCCGCCGACGTCTACCGTCCTGCCGCCATCGACCAGTTGCGCCAGCTCGGCACGCAACTCGACGTCGATTTCTTCGAGGCGGGCGACGAACGCGACCCGCTGAAAATCGCACAGGCCGCGCAGGACCATGCGCGCAAGCAGTTCTATGACGTGCTGATCGTCGACACCGCCGGCCGACTGGCGATCGACGAGGTGATGATGGCCGAAATCCAGGCGCTGCACGCCGTGGTCAATCCGGTCGAAACCCTGTTCGTGGTCGACGCCATGCAGGGCCAGGACGCGATCAACGTCGCCCGCGTCTTCAACGAAGCGCTGCCGATCACCGGCATCGTGCTGACCAAGCTCGACGGCGACGCCCGCGGTGGCGCGGCGCTGTCGGTGCGCCACATCACCGGCAAGCCGCTCAAGTTCATCGGCGTCGGCGAAAAGCCCACCGGGCTGGAGGCCTTCCACCCCGAGCGCATGGCGCAGCGCATCCTCGGCATGGGCGACGTGCTCTCGCTGATCGAGCAGGCGCAGGGCTCGGTCGACATGGCCGAGGCCAAAAAATTCGCCGACAAGGTCAAAAAGGGCAAGGATTTCGACCTTGAGGACTTCAAGTCGCAGATCCAGCAGATGCGCAAAATGGGGGGGCTCTCGGCGCTGATGGACAAGCTCCCCGGTGCCGGTCAGATGGCGATGCCGGCGGGCGCCGACGACAAGGCGGTCAACCGGCTGGAAGGCATCATCAACAGCATGACCCCGCTGGAACGCCGCAAACCCGACATCATCAAGGCCAGCCGCAAGCGGCGCATCGCGGCCGGTGCCGGAGTACAAGTGCAGGAAATCAACAAGCTGCTGAAGCAATTCGAGCAGGCGCAAAAGATGATGAAAATGATGGGCAAAGGCGGCTTGAGCAAAATGATGCGCGGCATGAAAGGCATGATGCCCGGGATGCGCTGACGCTTGCCACTGGCAAGTCGGGGAATTTTGGGTATAATTCCCGGTTTTCTCCGTTCACCCGGTGGTTTAAATCATGGTCGTTATTCGTCTTTCGCGCGGCGGCGCTAAAAACCGTCCTTTCTACAACGTGGTGGTAGCCGATTCGCGCTGCCGTCGTGACGGCCGCTTCATCGAGCGCGTCGGTTTCTACAATCCGGTCGCAGCTGCAGGCTCGGAAGCGGTGCGCCTGGATCAGGATCGCATCGGCTATTGGATGAACAACGGTGCGCAAATGTCCGACACCGTTGCTCGTCTGGTCAAGCAGAACAAGCCCGCTGCTGCTTAATTGAATTGAGCCGGCCAGACGACTGGGTCGTAATGGGGCGGATCGCCGCCCCATTTGGCATCAAGGGCTGGGTCAAGGTTCAGCCCTACACCGAAGACCCAGGCACGCTGTTGGACTTTGAGTCCTGGCGTATCGGGCGCGGCGAGCAGCAGACGCATTACAGCGTCGAAGACAGCCAGGGCCATGGCAAGGCCCTGGTTGCGAAACTGACCGGAATCGACGACCGCGACGCGGCATTTGCCCTGCGCGGGCAGGAAATATCGGTGGCGAAAAGCGATTTGCCGCCGCCGGAAGAAAATGCGTTTTACTGGTCGGACCTGATCGGCCTCAAGGTCGTCAACCGCCAGGGCATCGAGCTGGGCACGGTGGACAGCCTGATGGAAAGCGGTGCAAACGATCTGCTGGTGATCAAAGGCACGCGCGACTACCTGATTCCATTCAACGCTGCCTTTATCGGCAAGGTGGATCTGGCGGGCGGCACGATCGAGGTGGACTGGGGCGAAGATTACTAAAGGAGGCGCGTGTGCGGTTTGATGCGGTCACGCTCTTCCCCGAAATGTTCGATGCCGTACTGGATTACGGCATCACCCGACGGGCGCTGGATCGCGGGCTGTATCGCTTCAAGGCGTGGAATCCGCGTGATTTCACCGACGACCCGCATCGCACGGTGGATGATCGGCCCTACGGCGGCGGCCCCGGGATGCTGATGCTGGCCGAACCGCTGGATCGCACCCTGAACGCGGTTCAGCTAGATCTGGCAAACGAGCGTTTGACGCCCTGGGTGGTGCACTTTTCCCCCCGCGGCCGCCCGCTGACTCACCAGCGGGTGATGGAACTGAAGGAAAAGCCTGCACTGGTATTGCTGTGCGGGCGCTATGAAGGGATCGACGAGCGGCTGCTGCAACGCCGCGTGGATGAAGAACTTTCGCTGGGCGACTTTGTGCTGTCGGGCGGCGAACTCCCCGCGCTGGCGCTGATGGACGCCCTCATCCGGCAACTGCCGGGCGCGTTGAACGATGCCGATTCGGCGGTGGAAGACTCCTTCGCCAACGGTTTGCTCGACTGCCCGCACTACACCCGGCCCGAAATATGGCAGGGCATGGCGGTGCCGGAGGTGCTGAAAAGCGGCAACCACGCCGCGATCGCCCAGTGGCGATTGCAGCAAAGCCTGACGATCACGGCGACCCATCGCCCCGATCTGCTGGCGAAACGCGGCGTGTCGAAGCCGGAACAGGAATTTCTCGCGGCGCACCCACCCGGTGCGCCGCAGAACAAAGCGGCAAAGGGCCAGTAGGCCCGAGCCAATGTGAAACGGCGTGACGTCCGCCCCAGGGTCTAACCGACCCAGGGCGCACCTCTCCCGCCAGATGCAAGGAAATAGCATGAACATCATCGAGCAACTCGAACAGGAAGAAATCGCCCGCCTGGGCAAAACCCTCCCCGACTTCGCCCCCGGCGACACCATCGTCGTCCAGGTGAAAGTAAAGGAAGGCAATCGCGAGCGTCTGCAGGCTTACGAAGGCGTCGTTATCGCCAAGCGTAACCGCGGCCTCAACTCCGCCTTTACCGTGCGCAAGATCTCGGCCGGCGAAGGCGTCGAGCGGACCTTCCAGACCTACTCGCCGCTGGTTGCCAGCGTCGAAGTCAAGCGCCGCGGCGATGTCCGTCGCGCCAAGCTGTATTACCTGCGCGAGCGCTCCGGCAAGTCCGCACGCATCAAGGAAAAGCTGCCCGCCCGCAAGGCCAAAGCAGCGACTGCCGAATAAGCCGTCTTCCTGCCGCAACGCAAAACGCCCGCTTCATGCGGGCGTTTTGCGTTGCCCTATCCGGTTGACGGTAGCGGACCGCTGTCGGGAGTGGGCTGAGCACAGTGCCGAATTTGAGGCGCCGAGGACTAGAATGTCCCGATGGTAAAACGCTGGAGGGCTGTTCCGGTGGCCCGGCGCGGTGCCATCAAGCCAGCGGCAATGAAGACGATTACGTGAAAACCTATAGCCACATCCCTCCCGGCAACATCATGGATCTGCTGCTCGACGCGATCTGCGTTGTCGACGCGCGGGGATGCTTTGTTTTTGTCAGTGCCGCGTGCGAACGCATTTTCGGTTACCCGCCAGAGGAAATGATCGGCAGGCCGATGATCGACTTCGTATTCCACGAGGATCGGACGCGCACGCTGCAGGCGGCCAAAGAGATTGTAGACGGACAACCCCAGCCCCATTTCGAGAACCGCTATGTGCGCAAGGACGGCCAGATCGTCCATATCATGTGGTCAGCGCGTTGGTCGGAGGCGGATCAAGTGAGGGTTGCCGTGGCGCGCGACGTGACTGAACGCAAGCGCGCTGACACCATGCAGGCAGCACTCTATGCCATTTCCGAAGCGGCACACTCTGCCGGGGACCTGATCGCTTTATTCGAGCAAATTCATCAGATCATTGGTGGATTGTTGCCCGCGGTCAATTTCTTCATCACGCTCTACGATAAAAGCAAGGGTGAGTTGACCTATCCTTACTATGTCGACCAATACGATCAGGCGCCCACACCGCAAAAGCTGGATTCGGCGGCTCTGAGCGCAGAGGTCATCCGCACCGGGCAAGTCCTGCTTTACACACCCGATAGCCGGGCGTTTCCACCCGGACAGGTTCGCCCTGCGCTTGGCCGAGATTCATTGAACTGGCTCGGTGTCCCGCTCCATGCAAAAAAAGGCGTCATCGGCGCCCTTGTGGTCAAAAACTATTGCGCTGAGACGCGATATACCCAAAAAGATATCGAACTATTGCAATTCGTCTCCACCCAGATCGCGACTGCGATCGAACGCAAACAGATGGATATCTGGTTGCAGCACATCGCGCGACACGACCCGCTGACCGATCTGCCCAACCGTGCACTCTTCCATGACCGCCTGCAAACCTCACTGCGCCGGGCAAAACGGAACCAAACCCTGCTGTCCCTGCTATACATCGATCTGGACAAGTTCAAGCAGATCAATGACACCCTGGGGCATCCCATCGGCGATCTTCTGCTGCAGGAAGTCGCCCACCGCCTCAAGCAGTGCGTACGCGAATCGGATACGGTCGGGCGCATCGGCGGTGACGAGTTCTTGGTGTTGCTGCACGATATCTCCCTGCCGGAAAACGCCCGGATGGTCGCCGAAAAAATCCGCATCGCCCTCTGCCGGCACTATGACCTGGCCGATCACCGGGTGCATGTTTCGCCAAGCATCGGTGTCGCGCTTTATCCCGAGCATGGCGATGATTACCAGCAACTGATCCGGTATGCTGACGAAGCGATGTATGACGCGAAAAAGAACGGTGGAAACCGGTTCCGATAACGTCCGGCCCCAGGGTTTCGAGCGTTTGATGCTCAATGCCTCGGCTAGAATGCCAGCATGTCTACGTACGACGCCATCCTTCCTGCCCCAATGTGCAGCCTCGGTGTCCGTTTCACCGGCGACGCACTGACGCGGCTGGATTTTTTACCTGCGGACACCTGCGGGTCCACCCGGCTGGATCCGCGGGCGAGGCAACTGGTGCACGAACTCGACGCTTACTGGCACAACCCCACCCACCCCATCGACGTGCTGTTCGTGCCGCAAGGCACGCCGTTCCAGCTGCGGGTATGGCACGCGCTGATGGCCATTCCTGCCGGCCAGCCGGCCACCTATGGCGTGCTGGCGAAACGGCTCGGCACCGCCGCACGCGCGGTGGGCCAGGCGTGCGGTTCGAATCCCCTGCCCATCCTGATCCCCTGCCACCGCGTGGTGGCGGCAAGCGGGTTGGGCGGTTTCATGCATGCATCCAGCGGCGCGCCGCTGGATGTCAAAACCTGGCTGCTGGCGCACGAACGCGGCGCGCCCTCCCCCACCCTCCCCCGCCTGCGGGAGAAGACGCAAGCGTAATGCCCAAACCGATTAACGCACTGATTGACCGGTTCTGCGATCATCTGTGGCTGGAAGACGGGCTGGCGGACCTGACGCTGGCGGCGTATCGGCGCGACCTGAAGACCTTCGGCGACTGGCTGGAGAAAGAACGCAAGCATGGATTGGACGCTGCCGTGGCGGGCGACATCGAAGCCTATCTGGCGTGGCGCTTTATCCATCGCGCGCAGCCGCGCAGCGCGGCGCGCTACACTTCGGCGCTGAAACGCTTCTATCGCTATCTGCTGCGCGAGAACCTCATCACCACCGACCCCACGCTCAATCTCGGCAGTCCCAAGCTGCCGCGCTCGCTGCCGAAGACGCTGACCGAAGCCGACGTCGAACGCCTGCTCGACAGCGCCGATACCGCCACCCCGCTGGGGCTGCGCGACCGTGCCATGCTGGAAGCGCTGTACGCCACCGGCTTGCGAGTGTCGGAACTGGTGGGACTGAAACTGACGGCGGTGAATCTCAACGATGGCGTACTGCGGGTGACCGGCAAGGGCAACAAGGACCGGCTGGTGCCGCTGGGCGAGGAAGCGGTACAGTGGCTCAAACGCTATCTGGCCAACGCCCGCCCACTGCTGCTGGAAAAGCATCTCTCCGACACGGTATTCGTGACCGCACGCGGCGGCGGCATGACGCGACAGGCATTCTGGTACCTGATCAAGCGGCGCGCCCTGGCTGCCGGCATCACTCATCCGCTGTCTCCCCACACGCTACGCCATGCCTTCGCCACCCACCTTTTGAACCACGGCGCCGATTTGCGGGTGGTGCAGATGCTGCTCGGCCACAGCGACATTTCCACCACCCAGATATACACCCACGTCGCACGCGAGCGGATGAAGCAGCTGCACGCGCAGCATCATCCGCGTGGCTGACCCCTGTCCATGCCGCGTGTACCGGGTCTGGCCAGATAAAACCACTCCTGCCCTGGCAGGGCGGCCGGATTGGGGAAAACAATATAACCATCGCTATCCGCCTGCACCGGTGAACCATCGTGGCGCATGCCAACAAGCTCGCCTGTCGTCACGCGATCAAAGCTGGACCAGGAGTGAGCAAACGCATCCCCGGCATGAACGCGGTCGACGACCTGGTACAGGCGCAGCGCCTCGATCCCGACCACAGGAACAGGGGCGGGCCCATCGGTCAGACGCAGATGCGCCAGGGCGTTATGAATTGCGCGATAAGCCACGCTAGGAGCTGCGGGGTCATCGTGCTGCCCGCATTCCAGAGTAAGAGCAATGCCACCCTGCGCGCGCATGTATTCAGTCGTTCCAATACCGTAATGCACGTCGGCCTCACGCGACGATGCGCCCGCCGCCAGGCGACGGGCCACACCCGCAGCATAGGTATCGAGCCAGCCGTCAACGAAGCGGTGCACGCCCAGACTCAGTGCCAGCGCGGTTTCTTCCGCCGCACGCGCAAACGGCTCCAGCGTGCCGCGGTTGTCTTCCGGCCCCAGCATGACGAACGGTTCACCCGCGGTATGGAAGGAGTGTAGGTCAAGCAGTGCGTCGTGCCTGGTCAGCAGCGGACACAACCAGTTGGCAATGCGATCCTCGAACTCGGCAGGGGTGTCGGTCGGCGCCAAATTGCGATTAAGGTTGCGGTCGCCCATACGCTGATGCAGCGCGTAAGCCAACGGATTGGTGACAGGAATGAATGTGACGCTGCCCGTGACAATGTTCAGCTGACCGGACTCAAGCTCCGCAATCACGCGACGAATCGCTTGCGTGCCGCAGGTTTCGTTGCCATGCACCGCCCCCAGCACGATGAGGCGTGCACCCGGCGCCAGACCGGTAAACGACACCGATTGAAAATGCAGTGATTCAAGCTTGCTCATACGTTCAGGGCCTTGAACAGCAACGACACACTCGACACCAGCAGCAGCACGCCGACCAGTCGCGTCACCTGTTCTCGGCTCAAGCTCACATGCACATGACCGCCCAGATACAGCGCTCCCAGCACCAGCGGCATGGCAACGGCATAAGCAACCCACACCTGGGCCGTCATCAGCAGTCCCGCCACCAGAAAACTGACGATACGCGTCAGCCCCTCCGTGAAAAACAATGCCGACAACGTCGCTCGCAGATCACTTTTGTCGCGAATGCGGTGGCTCAGGTAAATCACATAAGGCGGCCCGCCGGTTCCGAACAGGCCGCCCACGGTGCCTCCCGTGAATGAAGCCGGGACTGCCCATGCGCGTGAAACCGGTTTGTCACCCTGGATGTTGAATAGGTTACGCACCGCGAAGACAAAAACAAATGCGGCCAGCGCCATCAACATGGGGCCGGGCGGAAGCTTGACCAGCAAACTGGTGCCCAGCACCACGCCGACGATCCCGAACGGAATCAGAATGCCGATTTCATTCCATTTCACACGCTTGAAATGGAGGCCGCCGATCACGATCGATGCCGTAAAATCCAGCAGCAAAACCAGCGGCACAACGAACTGGAGTGGCAAAAACAGCGCCAGCATGGGTACGGCGATCAGGCCCGAACCAAAGCCGGTGATGCCGCGAATGAAATACGCCACCAGCAGAATGGCCGCCGTCGCGGCCATATGCTCGAAACTCACAGGCGGGTGCCACGCTCAATAGTAATGCCGAGTTCCTTGATTCCGGGCACGATGGCAAATTTGGTAACGGACACCTTTACCCACGGCGCGCCAAACTCATCGCGCACGATAGCGGCCACATGCTCGGCAACCGATTCGACCAGGGTGATCGGCTGCGGCGCGTTGTGCAGGTAGTCTTTCACCCGCATGGCCACGACGCCATAGTCGATCGTATCGGCAACATCGTCGGTCCCCCCGGCACGACTGCCGTCAGGCAAACCGATTTCGAGATCGAGCCTGACCGGCTGCGGCACTTTGCGTTCCCACTCGTATATGCCGATAATCAGTTCGAGACGAAAGTCCCGCAAAAACAAAGTATCCATCGCACGGCCCCCAAGGGCTCAATCAAAACCAGCCATTTTACGTACTTGTTTATGACCACGCTGCTGTTTATTGCTGTTGCCTATATGATCGGCTCCCTGTCATTTGCCGTGATCGTCAGCCGCGCCATGCATCTGCCAGACCCGCGCAGCTTCGGTTCAGGCAACCCGGGGGCGACCAATGTGCTGCGTACCGGGCGCAAAACGGCTGCCGCGCTGACCCTGCTGGGCGACGCGCTGAAAGGGTGGGTGGCGGTGGTGCTGGCACGCATGCTTGCGCCACAGTTCGGCCTGGATGACAACATCGTGCTGCTATGCGCACTGGCTGTATTCATTGGACATTTGTTCCCCGTTTTTTTCCGCTTTCAGGGCGGCAAAGGCGTAGCCACCGCCCTGGGGGTGCTGATCGGCCTCAATCCCTGGCTTGGATTGGCCTGCCTGGCCACTTGGCTGGCCGTAACCGGAATCTTCCGTATTTCATCGCTCTCCGCCCTTGCCGCGGCCGTACTGTCCCCTATTTACGCAGGCCTGCTGATGGGCTGGAACAACCATGCCATCGCCGTGCTGGTGATCGCGTTGCTGCTGGTCTATCGTCACAAAAGCAATCTCATCAAACTGGCGTCCGGCCAGGAAGCGCGCATCGGCAAGCGCGCCTGATCCAGCCCCTAAAACATGGCCCTGTTCGAAAAAACAATCGACCACGCAAAAGACAGCCTCGCCGAGGTGTCGCGCGAGGCGATCGACCACGCCGGCGAACGTCTGGCCGATGTGGTGAAAGTCGGCGTGTCGCAGGCAGGGACCGAACTGAAGGATGTCATCTGGAAGGCCAGCCAGGAAATCGATGCCAAGCTCGACAAGATTTCAGACGAACTGCACGAACAGCGCCAGTTCACCAAGGACGACGTGCGCGAACTGGTCGATTACGCCGGGGGGAAACTCGGCACGCTGATGGACGAACGCATCGCTCACGCCAAAGCGGAATTCTCGTCTCTGGTGCAGGATAAGGTCGAATACTTCAAGCGCGAGATCGACAGTTTCTTCATCGAGCGCCAGCGCGATCTGGCGCGCGAACGGCGGCGCCTGTTCATCAACGTCGCCATCGCGATTCTGGCCTCGCTATCGCTGGGCTTCGTATCCTGGCTGTATCACCAGTATCTCGGTGGCGGCCTTGACGTGTTCGCCATCTTTCGCATCATGTTCGCCTCGCTGATGGGCGGCTATGCGGCCTACCTCGCAGTGAAATTGCTGCGCCGCTGGCTGTCGATGTCGGAACACAAAAAGGACACGCTGTTCCTGGTCAGCCGCTACTGGGGCGTGCTGCGTCCGGAAAGCATTTTTGGCACGGTAGTGCTGGTGTGCCTGATGGCGGTACTGGTGGGGTTTTTACTGTTTCCCGATCAGATCGCCCGCCTCACCGGCAGCGAGGCCTGGCTGAAGGCCTTGCGCGAGGCCTTCCCCCTTTTCGAGCGGCGAAACTAGCAGCCTGTCGGACTTGAAGAATCGAAGCGAAAATTCGGCTAGGCGAGGGCAGGTTTTGACGATTTCGCTGGGCAATAGTCGTTCTATTGCCCAAGAAAGCGGCGAAATATGAACCGGCCAGGCGGATTTGCAGCCGATTTACTTCAAGTCCGACAGGCTGCTAGGCGCCACTATACAGCCTCGAGCGTCGCCAGTTCCCAGCGCGGCTTGACCGCAAACGTCAGATCCCTGGTTGCGTGCACCAGCCGCTGCGCGCCGGCATAGGCAATCATCGCGCCATTGTCAGTGCAGAATTCCAGTCGCGGGTAGAACACGTCGATGCCGCGGACGGCCGCTTCGCGCGTGAGCCGCTCGCGCAAATGCGTGTTGGCGCCCACTCCGCCAGCGACCACCAGCCGCGTTGCGCCACTGTACGAACAGGCCGCCAGACTCTTGCTCACCAGCACCTCCACCGCCGCAACCTGGAATGCGGCCGCAATGTCCGCCGCCTGCTCCAGCCCCTGCTTCTTCACCAGCGTCAGCACCGCGGTCTTGAGGCCGGAAAAGCTGAAATCGAAATCACCCGAATTGAGCATCGGCCGCGGCAGGGTGAAGCGGCTGGCGTCGCCAGTGGTCGCCAGCTTCGACAGCGCCGGCCCGCCCGGATAGCCCAGCCCCAAGAGCTGCGCCGTCTTGTCGAACGCCTCGCCGGCCGCATCATCCAGCGTTTCGCCCAAGAGGGTGTAGCGCCCGACGCCCGCTACCAACATCAGCTGCGTGTGCCCGCCCGACACCAGCAAGGCGACAAAGGGGAATTCCGGCGGTGTGTCGGAAATCAGCGGCGACAGCATATGGCCTTCCAGATGGTGCACCCCGACCGCCGGGATATTCAGCGCAAACGCCAGCGCACGCGCCATTCCTGCTCCCACCAGCAACGCGCCGGCCAACCCCGGTCCCTGCGTGTAGGCAATGCCATCGAGATCGGCCAGTGTGCGCCCACTCTCGGCCAGCACCTGGCGGGTCAACGGCAACACCCGCCGGATATGGTCACGCGAAGCCAGTTCCGGCACCACGCCGCCGTACTCGGCGTGCATGGCGATCTGGGAGTACAGCGCATGCGCCAGCAGGCCGTGCGCGCTGTCATACAGCGCGACACCGGTTTCATCGCAGGAGGATTCGACGCCAAGCACCAGCATAGGGGGAAAACAGGGGACTGGAAAAAACTTCCGGGGCTTGCTATTATTGTCGTTTTTCCCGTTCCCCGGAAGCCATCTTCATATGCCTCACGTTAAAGTCAAAGAAAACGAGCCGTTCGATGTCGCCCTGCGTCGCTTCAAGCGTTCCATCGAAAAAGTGGGTCTGCTGACCGAACTGCGCGCCCGCGAGTTTTACGAGAAGCCCACCGCCGAGCGCAAGCGCAAACTCGCCGCAGCAGTCAAGCGCCAGAGCAAGCGTCTGCGTGGCCAGCAACTGCCCCCCAAGATGTATTGATCTGCATCAACGCAGAAAATCCCCCCATGTCGCTCAAAGCACGCATTACTGACGACATGAAAACTGCGATGCGCGCCAAAGATACGGCGCGCCTCGGTACAGTTCGCCTGCTTTTGGCTGCCATCAAGCAGAAAGAAGTCGACGAACGCATCGAACTGGACGACGCTGCCGTCAGCAGCATCGTCGAAAAACTCATCAAGCAGCGCAAGGACTCGATCAGCCAGTTTCAGGCTGCCGGCCGGGATGACCTGGTGGCAGCGGAACAGGCTGAACTCGTCGTATTGCAGGCCTACCTGCCCGAGCAACTGTCTGCCGTCGAAGTCGAGGCCGCCGTCGAAACCGCCATCGCCGAATCCGGGGCAGCCAGCGCCAAGGATATGGGCAAGGTCATGGGCCTGCTGAAACCCCGACTCGCCGGCCGCGCCGACATGGGGCAAGTTTCCGCGCTGATCAAAGCCCGCCTGACGGCTTAAGTCCCCACCCGGCGCTCGCCCGGGTTTATCATGCGACATCCATGATCCCGCGCGACTTCATCGACACCCTGCTCACCCGCGTCGACATCGTCGATGTCATCGACCGGCGCGTGCCGCTGAAGAAAGCGGGCCAGAACTACCAGGCCTGCTGCCCCTTCCACAGCGAAAAAACCCCCTCCTTCACCGTCAGTCCGACCAAGCAGTTCTACCATTGCTTCGGCTGCGGCGCGCATGGAACCGCACTCGGTTTCCTGATGGAGTACGAGCACATGAGCTTTCCCGACGCGGTCGGGGCGCTGGCTCAGGACGTCGGCCTGCCGGTACCGGAATCGGGCGAGCCCGAACGCCCCAAACCGCCGCCCGCGCTGTGGGATGCGCTGGAGCAGGCGGCGCAGTTCTACAAACAGCAACTCAAGCAGACCCCGCGCGCCATCGACTACCTGAAGAAGCGCGGACTCACCGGCGCCATCGCCGCGCGTTACGGCATCGGCTACGCACCCGACGGCTCGCCACTGAAACAGGTCTTTTCCGATTACACGGCCGATGCGCTGGCCGCCTCAGGTCTGGTCATCGACGGCGACCGCGGCCGCTATGATCGATTCCGCGACCGCATCATGTTTCCCATCCGCAACATCAAGGGCCAGATTATCGGCTTTGGCGGACGCGTACTCGACCAGGGCGAACCGAAATACCTCAATTCGCCGGAAACCCCGCTATTCCACAAAGGCTCGGAGCTATACGGCCTGTTCGAAGCGCGCACCGCGATCAAGGCAGCCGGGCGCGCCATCGTAGTCGAAGGCTACATGGACGTAGTCGCACTGGCGCAGCATGGCGTGGAATTTGCCGTGGCCGCGCTAGGGACGGCCACCACCCCGATTCATGCACGCACCCTGCTGCGCCACACCGATCGCCTTATTTTTGCTTTCGATGGCGACAATGCCGGACGCAAGGCCGCCTGGCGCGCGCTGGAAAACTCACTGGAAGCGCTGCAGGACGGCAAGGAAGTCAGTTTCCTGTTCCTGCCCGAAGGCGAAGACCCCGACAGTTACATCCGCACTAACGGCCAGGCCGCTTTTCTGAAGCTGCTGGATACCGATACCGTGCCGCTGTCGGCGTTTCTGGTGCGCGAACTGGCACGCGACCGCAAACTGGACAGCCAGGAAGGGCGGGCCGCCCTGATCAAGGATGCCAAGCCGCTGCTGGAAAAAATCGCCGCGCCCCTGCTGTCCGGCCTGATTCAGCGACAGATTGCCGACATGGCCAATTTGCAGGCTGACGAACTCAGCCATATGGGCCTGAAGCCTGCAGCGGCACGCCGTGCCCCGCCACGACCGCAACGTCGCCCCGCTCCGTCGCGTGTGCGCAGCCTGGCCCGTACCCTGCTGATGAACCCTCAGCGCGTCGCCGAAGTTGATCCCTGCTGGCTGGACGCAAACGATCCCTTGAGCAGCCACATGGGTGAACTGATGGCCTGGCTCGGCGAAGTGGGTCCGCTCAAGCCCCATATCCTCACCGAAGCGTCTCGCGGCAGCACACTGGAAACGCTGGTCGATGAACTGATGACGGATTTGCTGGACAAGGACGATAGCTGGGACTGGAATGCCGAGTTCGAAGGCGCGCTCAAGCAGTTGCGCGACGACTGGCGGCGTCGGCGACATCAGGAACTGGCGACCAGGCCTCTGGGCGCCCTAAGCGCAAGTGAGCGTCAGGAACTGGTTGATCTGGCACGTTCCTAGCTTGGTATAAACGTCGAGACAACGCCCTCAATTACGGTATAATTGCCGGTTTTTGAACGATTTTTTCTGCCGCGCACTCGCTGCGCGGGTAGAACCTGAGCGGAGAAAGCCTGTGGCTGTACGTGGAAGAAAACCTGGTGGCAGCGCCAAAAAGACCGAAGCCCTGAGCCCCCTGAAGGAGTTGACGCCCGTAGAAGCCGAGGCGCGGCGCACCCAGCTTAAAAACCTCATTATCCTGGGTAAGGAACGCGGCTTCCTGACCTACGCCGAAATCAACGACCACCTGCCCGACGAGGTCCTGGACGCCGACCAGATCGAAGGCGTGATCAGCATGATCAACGACATGGGCATTCAGGTCTATGACGAGGCGCCGGATGCCGAAACCCTGCTGATGCAGGACGCCGCCCCCGCCGTGGCCGACGAAGACGTCGTCGCCGAAGCCGAACAGGCGCTGACCACGGTCGACTCTGAATTTGGCCGCACCACCGACCCGGTGCGCATGTACATGCGCGAAATGGGTTCGGTCGACCTGCTCACCCGCGAAGGTGAGATCGAGATTGCAAAACGCATCGAAGAAGGCCTGCGCCATATGGTGCAGGCCATCTCGTCATGCCCGCTCACCATCCAGCAGATTCTGGACATGGCAGCACAGGTTGAAAAGGACGAGATCCGCATCGACGAACTGATCGATGGCTTTGTTGAACTCGAAACGGAAGCGGGGCCCGAAGACTCGGCCGCTGAAGAGCCGGCGGACGACAACGTGAATGACGACGAGGACGACGAAGCCGCCACCGCAGCCGTCGCCGCGGCCAATCTGGCGCAGTTGAAAACCGAGGCGCTGGCGCAGTTCGATTTCATCCGCAAGGCCTACAAAAAAGCCCAGGCCGCCCAGGTCAAATACGGCCTCGGCAGCACACAGCAGATGAAGGCGCAAACTGAAGTCACCGAATTGCTGATGGCGTTCCGCTTTTCGGTGCGTCAGGTCGACCGCCTGTGCGAGCAGATTCGCAACGCGGTGGAAGAGGTGCGCTCACACGAGCGCAAGATCATGGAGTTTTGCGTCGCACGTTCCGGCATGCCGCGCCCGCACTTCATCAAAACCTTCCCCGGCAATGAAACCAACCTGGCCTGGGTGGACAAGGAAGTCGCCGCCAAAAAGGCCTACTGTTCGACGCTCGCCAAGGTGCAGTACGAGGTCAAGGCGCACCAGGAAGCCCTCATCGCGATGCAGGAACGCGTCGGTCTGCCGATCAAGAGCCTGAAAGACGTCAACAAGCAGATGTCCACCGGCGAAGCCAAGGCACGCCGCGCCAAGCGCG
>DILD01000080.1:33835-43424 GCA_002424845.1 Thiobacillus denitrificans
GCCACCTGGTGGATTCGCCAGGCGATCACGCGTTCGATCGCCGACCAGGCGCGCACCATCCGCATCCCGGTGCACATGATCGAGACCATCAACAAGATGAACCGCATCAGTCGCCAGATTCTGCAGGAAACCGGGGTCGAGCCGGATCCCGCCACGCTGGCGCTGAAGATGGAAATGCCGGAAGACAAGATCCGCAAGATCATGAAAATCGCCAAGGAGCCGATTTCCATGGAAACGCCGATCGGCGACGATGAAGACTCCCATCTGGGCGATTTCATCGAAGATTCCAGCACCCTGTCGCCCGACGATTCGGCCATCTACGCCAACCTGCGCTTCGCCACCCGCGAAGTGCTGGATAGCCTGACCTCACGTGAAGCCAAGGTCTTGCGCATGCGCTTCGGCATCGAAATGAACACCGATCACACGCTGGAGGAAGTCGGCAAGCAGTTCGACGTCACCCGCGAGCGGATTCGCCAGATCGAAGCCAAGGCACTGCGCAAGCTGCGTCACCCAACCCGTTCCGAGAAACTGAAAAGCTTCGTCGGCAACGGCGAACAGTAAGCCCCTGCCCCGCCGAAAGCGGGGCAGTCGTTTCCGGGTCTGTAGCTCAGCTGGTTAGAGCAGGGGACTCATAATCCCTTGGTCCACGGTTCAAGTCCGTGCAGACCCACCAAATTGTCCAAATCGCCGATAATCACCAGCTCATAAAAACATAAGGGGAGCGCGCCTGATGGAAGCGGAAGTCAAAAAAACCGGCGAGCGCCGTTTGCAGATTCTGCAAACACTCGCCGCCATGCTGCAGGAACCACAAGCCGAAAAAATCACCACCGCCGCCCTGGCCGCACGTGTTGGCGTATCCGAGGCGGCGCTTTATCGCCATTTCTCAAGCAAGGCACAGATGTATGAGGGCTTGATCGAGTTCATCGAACAAACCCTGTTCGGCCTGATTGCGCGAATTACCGCCGAGACCCCCTCACCCGTGGCACAGGTCGAGGCCATTCTCAACGTACTGCTGAATTTTGCGACGAAAAATCCGGGAATGACCCGCGTGCTGATCGGTGATGCGCTGGTGCATGAAAACGAGCGCCTGCAAAAACGCATCAATCAGCTGCACGACCGTATTGAGGCCCAGTTAAGGCAATGCCTGCGCCTGGAGGGCGGAGCAGGGGCCGAACTCAGCGCGCCACTGGCCAATCTGTTGCAGTGCGTGGTAGTGGGGCGCTGGCACCAGTTTGCCAAAAGCGGATTTGCGCGTGCGCCCGGCGGCGACATCAACCTGCTGCTGTCACGCCTGCTCGACGTTCACCCAGCCTGACACGCGGCTTGCCCGCACACCGGGCAAGCCGAATCGCGCGGCACTTTCAATACGCGCGCCTCAGCCTGCAAACCATCCCACAACAGGAGCCGGCCGATCAAAGGGTCGCCCACCTGGGCCAGGTATTTCAGCGCTTCCATCGCCTGCATCGCCCCGATCACACCAACCAGTGGCGCGAAAACGCCGGCTTCGGCGCAACGCAATTCGGGCTCATCCGCATGGTCGGGAAACAGGCAGTGGTAACAAGGGCTGTTGGCACGGCGGGAATCGAAGACAGCCAGCTGCCCCGAGAACCCGATTGCGGCACCCGACACCAACGGCTTGCCCAACTGAACGCAGGCACGGTTAACCGCATGCCGGGTGGCAAAATTATCCGACGCATCGACCACCAGATCGACCGCCGCCACCGCCTCAAACAAGGCCGTGTCTGCCAGTGCCCGGTCAATCGACCGTACATCGATCTCAGGGTTGATGGCACGTACGCTGCGCGCGAGCGAAACAGCCTTGTTCTCGCCGATCGCTGCCGTAACATGACCGATCTGGCGCTGCAGGTTGGTGAGATCGACCACATCGCCATCCGCCAGCAGCATGCGTCCAACGCCGGCTGCCCCCAGATACAGCGCAACCGGACAACCCAGACCGCCTGCGCCGACAATCAATACTGAAGCATTGGCGATCCGCTCCTGTCCGGCCACGCCGACTGCGGGCAACAAAATATGCCGGCTATAGCGCAGTAGTTGATCGTCATTCAGCTCCACTGGCGGCAACGCAATTATTTATAGCCGCGCCATTCTTCCGGCGTTTCGTCCCGATCACCATGCAAATGGCGCTCATAGACCTTCATGAATGCCTGCTGGGATTTGATGTCTGGTTCGTTGGCCGCGACATTGCTGCGCTGCACGCTTTCGCAAAAATAGGCCAGGGCGCGCCTGAGCTTGCTCATCAGACTGTTATCGAGGTGGAAACCCTGGCTCATCAGGGCCATTTCGAGCCCCTCCAGCGTGTATTCGCAGACATGGTAGCGGACAAGCAGCGTATTGACGCTCGGCCCCTCCACCACCGTCAGCCCGTCAAGACCTTCAAGCAAAACCCACGCACGCTCCACCTGCCCGGCAGGCAAGGCATGGAAAACAATTTCGCGGCTCTTTTCGAGGTCACATGGTCGCATGACACACCAGTCAAACTAAGTTCGCTTCAGTATAGCGCTGCGATCCGGGCTGAACATGCGGAAGGCGCCAGCCTTCATGATCAATCGCTCTTGAGTATCTGCAGCCCCTTGAGCAGATTAAGCGCCTGATTTACCTGGAAATCGTTCTTTGACACGATCTCACCCGGTTCCAGCGTGGCGGGTTTCTTGTCCTTGCCCGGCTCGGGAGAGGATGCCTTGTTACCGTTGTCGACCGGCTTCTTGGCCGGAACTCGCTCCTCGCCCGAGGGATTGGCGAGATGTCTGTCCAGATCGGCCTCGCGAATCCCCAAACCGTTCTCTTCTTCAGGCATGGCGGGATCCTCCACCACGATATCCGGCTCGATGCCCTTGGCCTGGATGGAACGGCCGTTCGGCGTGTAGTAGCGCGCCGTCGTCAGTTTGATCGCCGTGCCATTGCCGATGGGCAGGATGGTTTGCACCGAGCCCTTGCCGAAAGTGCGCGTGCCCATGACGACAGCGCGCTTGTGGTCCTGCAGGGCGCCCGCCACGATTTCAGAAGCGGAAGCGGAACCGCTGTTGACCAGCACCACCATCGGCACCTGTTTGACCGCTTCCGGCAGCGTCTTCAGGTAATCAGCCTGCATCGGGCGCAAATAATGCTCCCGGCTGGCGGTCAGCCGCATTTTGGCATCCTCGGTGCGTCCTTCGGTATACACCACCAGGCTGTCCGGCTTGACGAACGCGGCCGTCACCGCAACCGCGCCGTTAAGCAGGCCGCCCGGATCATTGCGCAGATCCAGAATCAGGCCTCGCAACGGCGTCTTGTTGTCCTTGTAGAGCTTGCTCAACGCTTCGGCCAGCAATTCACCCGTGCGCTCCTGGAACTGCGTCACGCGCACGTAACCGTAGCCGGGATCGAGCATGGTGGACTTCACGCTGCGAATCTTGATAACCGCCCGGGTCAAGGTCAGGATGACGGGCTTGTCGGTTCCCTTGCGCGCGATGGTGAGCTTGATGTTGGTGCCCGGCTTGCCGCGCATCCGCTTCACCGCATCGTTCAGCGTCATGCCCTTTACCGGCGTATCGTCGAGCTTGACGATCAGGTCGCCTGGCTTGACCCCGGCCTTGAATGCCGGTGTGTCCTCGATCGGCGAAACCACCTTGACGAAGCCGTCTTCCATACCGACCTCGATGCCCAGACCGCCAAACTCACCCTGGGTGCCGACCTGCAGATCCTTGAACGCGTCGGCGTCAAGATAACTGGAATGGGGATCGAGCCCGGTCAACATGCCGTTGATCGCCTCGGTGATCAGCGTCTTGTCCTCGACCTCGTCGACGTAATCGTTCTTGATGCGCGCGAACACATCGGTAAAGGCCCGCAACTCCTCGACCGGCAATGCTGTCTGGACCTCCTTGTTGGCAATCGCCGACAGATTGATCGTCAACGCCGCACCTGCCAGCAAACCGGCCAGTCCAACGAGAACGAATTTTGCCTTTTGTGTCATTTCACTTCACCCAAAGAAGGGGATTAACAGGACGGCTTTGATACCGCATTTCGAAATACAGGCCGGCATCGGGCTGCCCGCCGCTATTGCCCACCATGGCGATCGCGTCACCGGGCTGAACCCGCTCGCCGACCTGTTTATACAGACTCTCATTATTGCTGTACAGGCTCATATAGCTCTCGCCATGGTCAACAATAATGAGGTTTCCGAAGCCACGCAGCCACTCCGAGAAAACCACCTGCCCGGCGGCAATCGCCTTGACGGGGGTGCCTTGTGCGGCCCGAATGAACAAGCCCTTCCAGTTCACCCCGCCGCCTTCCCTGGGAGCGCCGAAACGATTCATCAGTTCCCCGGCAACGGGCAATCGCAGCGCCCCCTTCAAACGGGAAAAGGGCTGGCCGGAACTGAATGCTACCGGCGTTTCGGTGTTGACCGCGACGGGCTTGCGCGTCTGGCCAGCCGCCGGCTTGCTCCGTGCCTGCTCCGTCGCCCGGGCGCGCGCGGCCTGCTGCGCCATCAGGCGATTCAGGCGTTCCACCAGCTGCGTCAGATTGCGCTCATCGCGCTTCAGGTTGGAAATTTGACGCTGCTGCTGCTGGATCTGGGCCGACAGCTTGCCCAGCACCGCCTGACGCGCCCGCCTGTCAGCCTGTAGCTGCTTCTGCTCGGCTTCGTGGGCCGCCTGCAATTTCGCCAGCTCTTCCGATTTATGCGCGGTCTGCTGCTGCAATGCGTTCAACTGCGCGAGGTCGGCACGCAAAGCATCAATCAGTTCATGCTGCGCGCGTGACAGGTGCGCAAGGTAACGCAGGTCACGCGCGGTCTGGTTGGGGTTGCCCCCATTAAGAAACAGCTTCAACGCATCGCCCTGGCCACGCTGATAGGCGCCTTTGAATGCTTCGGCAAGATGGGCCTGCTGTTGCCGGATGCGTGCGTCGGTCGCGGCGGACTGCTGTTCCAGCGTCTGCAATTCACCCTGCATGCGCTGACGTTCACTGTCCAATCGACGCAACTGGCGCACCGCATTGCTGATGGCGCGCTCGGACTGGCGCAGTTCGTCGACCGCCCCCTTGCGCGTCGCCTGCGTCTTGCGAAAGTCGCGCTCGAGCGTTTGCAGTCGCTGCTTGAGCACAGCAAGTTCGGACTGCTTGCTATCAACCTGGTTGGCCCCGGCGAGCAGCGGCCAACTCAAAACCAGCAGGACAAGAAATGGTCTAACGTTCACCCCGGCGAGCTTAACCCAGACAGGTCGAATTTACTCAAACTGCACGAGCGATTCGCCGGTCATTTCCGGCGGTTGCGGCAAGCCCATCATTTTCAGCAAGGTCGGACTGATATCCTCAAGCGCACCGGTTTCGGCAAGCGCGGCAGAACGCCCGCCGATGTAGATGAGCGGCACCAGGTTCATGGTATGGGCGGTATGCGCCTGCCCGGTCACGGTATCGCGCATCAATTCGGCATTGCCATGGTCGGCGGTCACCAGCACTTCGCCGCCCCGCTTGATCTGAGCCTCGACCACCCGGCCGAGACAGGCATCCACGGTTTCGATCGCCTTGATGGCCGCCTGCAGATCGCCGGTATGCCCCACCATGTCGGGGTTGGCATAGTTGCAGACGATCAGGTCGTACTGCTTGCTTTCGATTGCCGCAACCAGTTTGTCGGTCACTTCGAAGGCGCTCATTTCGGGCTTCAGATCGTAGGTCGCAACATCCGGAGACGGCACCAGCACCCGGTCTTCGCCCGGGAACGAAATCTCTTCGCCCCCGTTGAAAAAGAAAGTGACGTGCGGATATTTTTCCGTTTCGGCGATGCGCAACTGGCGCAAGCCAAGCTGGGCAACGTATTCGCCCAGCCCGTTCTTGATCCGCTCGGGCGGAAACGCCACCGACACCACGAAATCGTCACTGTAGCCGGTCAACGTACAGTACGTGGCCAGGCGCGGGGTGACCTCGCGTTCGAACTCGCCGAAATCAGGCTCGATGAATGGCCGCGACAACTGGCGCGCACGGTCGGAGCGAAAGTTCAGGAAAATCACGGCATCGCCATCTTCCATCGTCACCGGCTTGCCGTCCTGCGGCAGAATCGCCGTCGCCTTGACGAACTCGTCCGTCTCGCCGCGCGCATAGGCGGCCTCCAGGCCGGCCAGCGGATTCTCGGCCCAGAATTCGGTACGTCCCTGGGTCAAAAGGTCATACGCCGACTTGACCCGCTGCCAGCGGCGATCGCGGTCCATCGCGTAATAGCGGCCGATCATCGAGGCAATGTGTCCGACACCGGCCTGCCGGATCTTTTCATTCAGGCGCCGCAGATAAATTTCAGCGCTCTTCGGCGGCGTATCACGGCCGTCAAGGAAGACGTGCAGGCAAACCTTGTGCAGGCCTTCGCGCACCGCCAGATCGAGCAGGGCGTGGAAATGCAACTCATGGCTATGCACCCCGCCATCCGACAGCAAACCCAGAACATGCAGCGTCTTGCCGTTGTCACGCGCCAGATGCACCGCATTCAGCAGCGCGGGGTTGGTGTAGAAAGAACCGGTCTCGATGGCGCGGTCGATGCGGGTGAATTCCTGATACACCACGCGCCCTGCGCCGATGTTCAGATGCCCCACCTCCGAATTGCCCATTTGCCCCTTGGGCAGACCCACTTCGGATTCCGACGCATGAATGAGCGTATGCGGGTGCCCCCTCCACAACCGGTCCCAATTCGGTTTGCTGGCTTGGGCGATCGCATTGTCGGCGCGTTCCGCGCGGCAACCGAAACCGTCGAGGATGATAAGGAGAGCCGGCGTGGTCTTCATGAAAAAATTTATATTACCTAGCTTGTTTTTGTGGGATTATTTTAATATATGCGTGATTGCTTATCTATACGCGCCATCAAAATCTTGCCGGAAAAAGCCCTGTGCGGCTTGTGGAAACAACCTAAGCTCCCCCGCCGCATGATGCTACAACACGAATTGGACTGAGGTTATGAACGATATGACAGCCGACTGGGACAAAGTGGATCTTATGGACAAGGACGAGCACATCGAGCAGGCCTCGCGTGCCATGAAAGCCATGTCCCATCCCCTGCGCCTGAAAATTCTCTGTGTGCTGGGTGACAAGGAAATCAGCGTGCAGGACATCGTCGACCATGTCGGCACCTCGCAAAGCAATATCTCGCAACACCTCGCCATCCTGCGCGACAAAGGCGTGTTGCGCACCCGCAAGGATGCCAACCGCGTCTATTACCGCGTGGGCGACACCCGCACACTTAAATTGCTGGGCATGATGCGCGACGTATTCTGCGGCTTCACCAAGTAACTCAACCCACCGCTGCCTGCCCGGCCCGGGCAGGCACGTCAAATCCGGGCTAAAATGCAGCGTCGCACGCCGCCCGACGCTGAAACCGGCGCCGCAAGACATTTCCAAGCGATTGAATTAAATAATAAATTAGGATATCCTAATGTTCGCTTTTCTGGAGGTGCATCCATGCTGAACCCCGCCCGTTTTCTGGCCTGCATCATCCTCACCGCCCCCACTGCCTGGGCAGCGCTGCCCTTTGACACCACAACCGTGAAATACCGGATGGCCGACACCGGCTACTCCACCGAAGCCACCGTCGAAGCCGTCAAACAATCCACCCTCGCCGCGCAGGTGGCGGGGCGCGTCGCGGCAGTCAACTTCGATGCCGGCGATTACGTCAAGGCAGGCTCGGTGATCGTGCGCCTGTCCGCGCAGGAGCTATCGTCCGCCGTGGCCGGCAGCCAGGCGCAGGTCGCACAGGCCGACGCCACGCTGGCCAACGCCCGCGCCAACTACCAGCGCCAGCAACAGCTGTTTCAGCAGAAATTCATCAGCCAGGCGGCGCTGGACCGGGCCACTTCGGAATTCCAGGCCGCCGAGGCGGCCGCGCGAGCCGCGCGAGCCGGCGTCGGCCAGACCACGGCCGTAAGCGGCTATACGGTCATCACCGCCCCCTATTCCGGGGTGATCGCCGCCCGCCATGTCGAAGTGGGCGAGACCGTCTCGCCGGGTACGCCGCTGATGACCGGCTTTGATCCCAAGGACATGCGGGTGATCGCCAACGTCCCCCAGTACAAGTTGGCCGAAATCAAGGCCTCGCCCCATGTGGCGGTGGAAATACCCTCGCTCAGCAAATGGATCGATGCCGCCGGGGTCACCGTGTTGCCGGCGGCGGACGCAGCCACCCACACCGTGAAGGTGAGAATCGACCTGCCCGCCAATCTGGAAGGCGTCATTCCGGGCATGTTCGCCCGCGCGCACTTCTCGGTGGGCAGCGCGCGCACGCTTGCCATCCCTTCGGGCGCCGTGGTGCGCCGCTCCGAAATCACCGCGGTGTATGTGGTGAACCAGGACAAAGTGAGCTTGCGCCAGATCCGCCTGGGCACGCCCAATGGGCGCGGCGAGGTGGAAGTGCTGGCAGGCCTGAATCCGGGCGACGTCATCGCGCTCGACCCGGTCAAGGCGGTAATCTACGCCAAGAGCAGCGCCAACCAGCCCGCCAGATAACCGGAGCGACGCATGGGATTCTCCGGACGCATCGCCCGTTTCTTCCTCACTTCCCAGCTCACGCCGCTGATCGCCCTGATCGCGGCGCTTCTGGGGCTGTTCGCCATTCTGGTCACGCCGCGGGAGGAAGAACCGCAGATCAACGTGACCATGGCCAACGTGTTCATCCCCTTTCCCGGCGCTTCGGCAAAGGACGTGGAATCGCTGGTGGCCACGCCGGCCGAACAGGTGCTGTCCCAGATCGCCGGCATCGAGCATATCTATTCCGTCTCCAAACCCGGCATGGCCGTGCTCACGGTGCAATATCTGGTGGGACAGGATCGCACCCAGGCGCTGGTGCGGCTGTACGACACCATCCAGGCCAACCGGGACTGGGTGTCGCCCGAACTCGGCGTCGGCGAGCCCATCATCAAGCCGCTCGGCATCGACGATGTGCCGATCGTCACGGTCACCCTGTGGACGCGCGACGAATCACGCGGCGCCTACGAACTGGAACAGGTGGCGCATGCCGCGGAAATCGAACTGAAGCGCATCGCCGGCACCCGTGAAGTCACCACCATCGGCGGTCCCGGCCGCGCGGTACGGGTGTTGATGGACCCCGACCGCATGGCGGCATTCGGCATCTCGGCGCAAAACATCCGTGACGCCCTTCAGGTATCCAACGCCGCCCAGCCGTCCGGCACGCTGGTGTCGAACAACCAGGAAATCCTGGTCCAGACCGGCACCTTCCTCACCGGCGCCCACGACGTCAAACAACTGGTGGTCGGTGTAACGCAGGGGCGGCCGGTCTACATGAGCGACATCGCCAGCGTCGTGTCCGGTCCCGACCAGCCGGCGCGCTATGTCTGGCACGGCCCCGGCGCAGGCGGCGTCCACCAGGCCGATCACGGCCAGACTTTTCCGGCGGTCACCCTGGCCGTTTCCAAGAAGCCGGGCGAAAACGCGGTCGAAGTCGCGGAGAAAGTCATCGAACGCGTGAATTCGCTGCATGACAGCATCCTTCCGGAGGGCATCGAGGTCAGCGTCACCCGCGACTACGGCGCCACCGCCGACGACAAGGCGAAAAAACTGATCCAGAAACTGATCTTCGCCACCGCCTCGGTGGTGCTGC
>DILD01000062.1 GCA_002424845.1 Thiobacillus denitrificans
GGCTTTTTCTACAGCCTCGTTAGCGATACCACAAAGGAGAAACCATGAACACAAAACAGATCCTCGGCCTCATCGGTTCAATCGTTCTTTTCATCGGGGTGTTCGCGCCTATCGTGAGCGTCCCGATCATGGGCAATATGAACTACTTCCAAAATGGCAAGGGTGATGGAACGTTGATATTGATTTTGGCGATAGTCTCCTTGGTGCTTGTACTCACGAAGAAATATAAAGGTCTATGGTTCACCGGTGTTGGTAGTTTGGCCGTAATGGCTTTTACTTTTATAAATTTCCAAATGAAAATATCCGACATGAAAAGTCAGATGGAAACAGAGCTTGCTGGCAATCCGTTTCGGGGTTTAGCAGACATGGCTATGCAGTCAGTGCAGTTGCAATGGGGTTGGGCGTTGCTCATTGTTGGAGCTGGGTTGGTAATTGCAGGCGCCGCGATGAAAGATGAAAGCAATGAAAATCGCTAACAAGGCGCTGCACTCGGACGGCAATTACGCTGCGCTCCATTGCCGCCGGTGAGCTTTAACGTTATGCCTCATGACCCGAACGATGCCCGCATCTGACGCCGACGAAGAAATTCGAGATGCCCTCTACCGTGTTAAGCGCGGTCTCTGCGGGTATGTAAGCTATCTCGCTGCGTGCGAAATGAATCAAGCATTCAGCGAGTACATCCTGTATTAGCCAATTCTCAGGATACTTACAGCCCGTGGTTATGCGGTCGAGTGCGAATACGAATGTCCTGGAGTTCAACAGCCAAAGCAAGGAGACAAGAAGCGTCTCGACTTCTATGCCATTGGGCAATTGACAAAGTTGTCTATCGAGGTGAAGTGGGTTGTGTCAAGCAGGCTTGATGTTGAACGAGATGTCGAAAAGCTACAGGCCCTGTCAAAGGCCGAGCCACACACATATCCACTGTTGTGCGTTTTTGGACGACAGTCGTTTCTTGAGAATATTGAACTAAAGCCAAATCCGTTTAAGGAGTGGGGGAAGCCTGTGTATGCAGATTTGCGCAAGACAAAGTATGGCTGTCGAATATTTCGCCTTATCAGCGAGGCCAAGAAATGAGGCATAACCCTGCGGTCCACCGGACGCTGCGCGACAAAGCCGCGCAGCGCCGGTGACCTCCACGTTAGCGATTTCATTATGCTAGACCACTTCAACATCAAATCAGCATTGGTAGGCGGCGCATTAGGCCTCGCCGTAGGTGGAGGTATCTATGGCCTCTATATGAAAGCACTAGCCCCAGCTGCATTCTCTGAGGCTTCAGCCTACGGGCTTATTGGCAAGTGTGTTGAACTGAACACAAACAAGACCATGATTCCCGTCAGAGAAAAGGAAATCGAATCGTTTCTCAACTCCGTAGAAAAGAAGTCTCCCGAGATATTTAAGGCTGACGCTGTGGTTACGGGTGTCGCTATCGCTGCCGGGGAAAGGGATATACCAGCTGGAATGGGAACTCCGCTTCGAATGTGTATTCAAGATCTAAAAAAGAGCCTTGAAAATGCAAAGAAATTACAGCGCCATCGCTAACCAATCATTCCACCGGACCTGCGCGAAATGCCGCGCAGGCCGGTGAATTCAAACGTTGATCTGCGGCCGACCGGTAAGAGGTCTATAGCGGCCGTATTTTCCGTGCTTGGCAAGGGACTGCTTTGGCCGACAAACGGACGCTTTCGACCTCCCCCAAGACTGACTCTTCCGGGGCGTTCTCAAACAGCCACACTGATTTCCGCCACCACCGGCGCATGGTCCGACGGCCGTTCCAGTTTGCGCATGTCGCGGTCGATGGTGCTTGAGGTGCAGGCGGCGGCGAGCGGTTCGCTGAGCAGGATGTGGTCGATGCGCAGGCCGTGGTTGCGGCGGAAACCCATCATGCGGTAGTCCCACCAGCTGAAGGTTTTTTCTGGCTGATCGAACAGGCGGAAGCTGTCTTTCAGGCCCAGCGCCAGCAAATTGCGGAAGCGGTCGCGCTCCGGTTCCGACACCAGCACCGAGCCTTCCCATGCTTTCGGATCGTGCACGTCGCGGTCATCCGGGGCGATGTTGTAGTCGCCGAGTACGGCGAGTTTGGGGTGGCGCGTCAGTTCGTCTTTCAGCCAGGCGGTGAGCGCGTCGAACCAGGAAAGCTTGTAGGGATATTTGTCGGAATCGAGGCTTTGGCCGGTCGACGACATCGGCCTGCATTACCTGGGTGGTGAACGCCCCACCCCTAAACGCCTGCGCCAGCACGGCGAACGCCACGCGCCCTGGCGCAACATCGAGCGTGCGATCAGCGTTTGCAAGAACCTGTTCGGATAAATGGGCAGCATCCGGCTGGCGGCCGGGGGCGATGCGTGCTATTTTCAGTAAAACATGTGCATTTTCCTGAAAAAACAAGCGCGTATTAACAATGCAACCTATTGATCAAAAAATACTTTCACGGATATACGGGCGCGGTAGGGGGTGGGCGTTCACCAAGATCGATTTTGTCGCCGAGTTTGGCGAGGTCAATATCCATCAGGCGCTTTCCAGCCTGGCCCGGGCGGGGACGATCCGCCGGGTGTGTCATGGGGTTTACGACTATCCGCGCTATAGCGAGCTACTCGGCCAGGCGCTGAGCCCGGATATCGATCAGGTGGCGCAGGCGCTGGCGCGCAAGTTCAACTGGCGCATTCAGCCTTCCGGCGATGCGGCGCTGAACTTGCTGGGGCTTTCGACGCAGGTGCCGGGCCGGTGGGTCTATCTCTCCGACGGGCCGAGCCGCCAATATGAAATCGGCAAGCATACGCTGGCGTTCAGGAAGTCCGCGCTGAAGGATGCGGGCTTCAAATACCGGGAAAGTGCCCTGGTGGTGCAGGCGCTGAGGGCCTTGGGTAAGGAGCATGTGGACGCGGCGGTCATCAAGTCCATCCGGCAACAACTGGGGCCAACGCACTGCGCGCGCATTCTCAAGGACACCCGCGCGGCGACGGGCTGGATTTACCAGATCATCAAGCAGGTGTGTGGGGCGCCCGACTGATGGACCGGGTGGCGCGCCTTCCGGCAGGGGAGCGCTCGGCGCTGTTTTCGGAAACGGCTGCCCGGATGGGCGCGACCCCGGCGGTGGCGGAAAAGGATTTCTGGGTGACCTGGGTGCTGGACCGGCTGTTCCGGGACGAAGAACTCGCGCGCCTGCTGAGGTTCAAGGGCGGCACCAGCCTGTCCAAGGTTTACCGGCTGATCGAGCGGTTTTCGGAAGATATCGACCTGGTGCTGGATTGGCGGGCGTTGAGCGGCGAAGACCCGCTGGCCGAGCGCAAGAAGTCGCAGCAGGAGAAGCTGAACGACGCCATCAACGAGCAGGCGCAGGCATTTATCGGCGGGACTTTGCTGGAGCAGGTGTCGGCGGCTCTGGATGACGTTTGCCGTTGCGAGATAGAGATCGGCGACCCATACGTCATCGATGTTCGCTATCCGGCTGCATTTCCAGACGCGTATTTGCGGCCCGAAGTGCGGCTGGAGATCGGCCCGCTGGCCTCCTGGCTGCCCTTCGAGACGCGCACGATCAGCAGTTATGCCGCCGAGGCATTTCCGGATTTGTTTGAAAGGCGGGAATGTTCGGTCAAGGTCATCAGTGCCGAGCGGACATTCTGGGAAAAGGCGACGATCCTGCACCAGGAAGTGCATCGCCCCGATGGCAGCCCGCAGCCGCCGCGTTACTCCCGCCATTATTACGACCTGGCGAAAATGGCCGGGGCGCCGGTCAAGGATGCCGCGCTGGCGGATCGGGCATTGCTGTCCAGTGTGGTGGAATTCAAGCAGCGCTTTTATCCCCGTGGGTGGGCACGTTACGATCTGGCTCGGCCCGGCTGTTTTCGCCTGGTGCCGGAAGGCGTCGTGTTGCGGGCGGTCGAGGCCGACTATCGTGCGATGGCGAACATGATTTTTGGCGAGTTGCCGACTTTCGGTGAAATCATGGCCACCTTGCAAGCGCTGGAAAACGAAATCAACGGGAGCACGGCAGTTGTCTGACCACAAGTTTTATCAAAGATTGATACCAATTTCCGCCACCACCGGCGCATGATCAGACGGCCGTTCCAGCTTGCGCATGTCGCGGTCGATGGTGCTTGAGGTGCAGGCGGCGGCGAGCGGCTCGCTGAGCAGGATGTGGTCGATGCGCAGGCCGTGGTTGCGGCGGAAGCCCATCATGCGGTAATCCCACCAGCTGAAAGTTTTTTCCGGCTGGTCGAACAGGCGGAAGCTGTCTTTCAGGCCCAGCGCCAGCAAGTTGCGGAAGCGGTCGCGCTCGGGTTCCGACACCAGCACGCTGTCCTTCCAGGCTACGGGGTCGTGCACGTCGCGGTCTTCCGGGGCGATGTTGTAGTCGCCGAGCACAGCCAGATTGGGATGGCGCGCGAGTTCGTCCTTCAGCCAGGCGGTGAGCGCGTCGAACCAGGCGAGCTTGTAGGGGTATTTGTCGGAATCGAGGCTTTGGCCGTTGGGGCAGTACACGCACACCAGGCGCACGCCGTCGACGGTGGCGGCGATGACGCGCTTCTGTTCGTCTTCGAATCCCGGGATGCCGAATTGCACGTCGAGCGGTTCGGCGCGGCTGACGATGGCGACGCCGTTGTAGGTTTTCTGGCCGGTGAAGGCGACGCGGTAGCCGGCGGCTTCGAGTTCGGCGACGGGGAAGTTGTCGTCGGTGAGTTTGGTTTCCTGCAGGCACACCGCGTCGGGCTGGCGGGTGGCGAGAAAGTCCAGCAGCTGGGGCAGGCGGACCTTGAGGGAGTTGACGTTCCAGGCGGCGATTTTCATGCCGCCGAGTTTAGCGCATCGTGAATCGGAGTACCCCGCAAGGGAGACCCTGAACAAGTCCACATTCGTCATTCCGGCAGAAGCCGGAATCCAGTTAAATCAAGCATCTGGACCCCGGCTTTTGCCGGGGTGACGACTTATTCAGAATTTACCAAGGGGGATTGAAACGAATCTTTCAGGGCACGCGCCCGCTGGCGTGGCGTTGCTTACGGCGCGGGTTTGGCCTCAGGCGCCACTTTGGGTTGAGGCGCAGGCGCCAGAACCGGCATCGGCGGACGGGAGGGCATGGCGGTTTTCGGGTAGCCGGCGCGGTCGAGCGCGGCATGCCATTGGCCGGCCTGGAAGCCTTCGATCTGCTCGCTGCCGACCATCAGCACGGGAACGTTGAGTTTTCCGGTCAGCTTCTGCAATTCCTTGCGCGCATCCTCGCTGGCGATCAGGTCCTTGTTGCGGTAAGGGATGCCGCGTTCGTCCAGCAACTGCCGGGCCTGGTCGCACAGTGGCCCACAGGCGCTGATGTAGAGGGTGACCGGGAATTTCGCGCGCGCGGTCAGGAGTGCGTAGGGCTCGCCCGTCTCGATTACGCTGTCCCTGAAATTCCTTTGCTGGACGTTCTTGACCGGGGTTGGCGGGGGCTGGTCGCTGAAAACCGTGCGGCCATCGGCGTCTTTCCACTGGTACAACTGGGCGGCGGCGAGCGGCGTGCTGGCCATGGCCAGCCATGCCGCCGTCATGATGAGTCCTGTTTTCATGCTGTGCTCCCGGAAGCTCTGAACCTTCGTTATAACGGCTGTTGGCGGTCCTGGCTTTACACCATACCGTTGTGTCGCAGCAGCGCATCGATGGTCGGTTCGCGGCCGCGGAAGGCCTTGAAGGATTCGAGCGCTGGGCGGGCGCCGCCCTGGGCGAGGATTTCGCTCCAGAAGCGGTGGCCAACTTCGGGGTTGAGCACGCCGCCGTAGCCTTCGGCCTCGTCCTCGAACAGCGCGTAGGCGTCGGCGGACAGCACTTCCGCCCACTTGTAGCTGTAGTAGCCGGCCGCATAGCCGCCGGCGAAGATGTNNGCGAGAAGTTGTTGGGGAAGCGGTTCCAGGCGGGCGGGATGATGACCGCGACTTTCTTGCGGATGTCGTCGATCAGGTCCTGCGCGGTGCGGCTGCCGTTGGGGTCGAAGTCGTCGTGCAGGTGCATGTCGAAGCTGGCGAATTCGATCTGGCGCAGGGTCTGCAGGCCGGACTGGAAGTTCTTCGCCGCCAGCATCCTGTCGA
>DILD01000068.1 GCA_002424845.1 Thiobacillus denitrificans
CGCCTTCGGTCATGGTGTCGGACAGCTGCGGCATCACGATCGGTGTGCCGGCGTGGTGCGGAATCATTTCGGTTTGCGCCTGTTCCGCCACCACTTCGTCGGCAGCAATCGCCACGTCGCCTGCTGTGTCGGTGATGTAGCCGAGCGCGGCGCCGACGGCGATGGTCGCGCCGACGTCAGCCAGCGGGCCGGCCAGGTAACCGGCCTTGAACACCTCGACGTCCATGATGGCCTTGTCGGTCTCGACCGTGGCAACGATATCGCCGCGCTCGACGCGGTCGCCGGCCTGCTTTTCCCAGGTGACGACCACGCCCTCGGTCATGGTGTCCGAGAGCTGCGGCATCGTAATTGCGTAGTGTTGGGACATGCTTGGATCCAATTCTTTGTTTATCCGCGAAGGACGCGAAGTGGCGCGAAGAAAACCTTACAGATGATCACTTCGCGTTCCTTCGCGTCCTTCGCGGACAAAAAGGTTTTTACGCTTTTCCGAACAGTTTCAGAACAGCCTTCACCACATCCTCGTGATCCGGGATCGCCGCTTTTTCCAGCGTGTGGTTGTAGGGCTGCGGTACCAGCGCCGAGTGCACGCGCACGGGGGCGGCATCCAGTTCGAAGAAGCATTCCTCGTTGATGATGGCGATGACTTCGGAGCCGACGCCGACCGGCGCTTCGTCTTCTTCGGCGACGACGGCGCGGTGGGTCTTGCTGACCGATTTCTTGATGCCGGCGCGGTCCAGCGGCGACAGCGAATAGAGGTCGACGACCTCAGCCGAGATGCCGTACTGCTTGTCGAGGATTTCGGCGGCCTTCAGGCACCAGTGCACTGAGATGTTGTAGCCCAACAGGGTGACGTCGGTACCGGCGCGCGCGATGTCAGAGCCTTCCAGCGGATGGAAGTATTCGCCGTCGGGCACTTCGCCCTTCATGTTGTACATGAGTTCGTGTTCGTTGATGAACACCGGGTCGTCGCTGCGGATCGCCGATTTCAGCAGACCGTAGGCCTGCTTCGGGTTGGACGGCGTCACCACGCGCAGGCCGGCGATGCCCATGAATACTTTTTCCATACGCGCCGAGTGCTGGGCGCCGAGCTGGTGCGCAGCACCGCCGGCGGAGCGGAACACGCACGGTGCGGTCAGCTGGCCACCCGACATGTAGCGCACTTTGGCGGCGGAGTTGAACATCTGGTCCATCGCCAGCCAGGCGAAGTTGACCGACATGATCTCGACGATCGGACGCACGCCGAGGAAGGAAGCGCCGACCGCCAGGCCGCTGAAGCCGCCTTCGGAGATCGGCGTATCCATCACGCGCAGCGGGCCGTATTTTTCGTACAGGCCCTTGGTGGCCTTGTAGGTGCCGCCGGCCACGCCGATGTCTTCGCCCATGCAGATGACCAGGGGGTCACGCGCCATTTCTTCGTCGTGGGCGCGCTGAATCGCTTCCCAGTACATGATGTTTGCCATGCTGTCTTTTCCTTAAACCTTAAGCGGCCTTGCCCGTGAGCCAGGGCAATTGGGTTTCGCGCTCGGCGAAAACGTATTTTTCGAGATCCTCGACGCGCGGTTCGGGCGACTCCTCGGAGAACTTGATCACTTCGTTCTCGATGTAGGCGTCGGTTTCCTTTTCCAGCGCTTCGTAGTCGGCCATGGTCATCGCGCCCGCAGTAATCAGGCGGTCGCGCAGCATGAGGATGGGGTCGCGCTGCTTCCACGTTTCTTCCTCTTCGCGCGAACGGTAGCCGCGCGCGTCGGACATCGAGTGGCCGCGATAGCGGTAGGTCATCAGTTCGAGGAAGAAGGGGCCGTTGCCCGCGCGCACGTGTTCGACCGCCTTGCGCGCATGCTCGTACACGATGTCGATGTCCTGGCCGTCGCATTCGTCGGCAGGGATGTTGTAGGCGGCCACGCGCTTATGCTGGTGCACCACGGCGGTGGAGCGCTCGATCGAGGTGCCGATGCCGTACAGGTTGTTCTCGCACACGAACAGCACCGGCAGCTTCCACAGCGCCGCCATGTTCATGGTTTCGTGGAACACGCCCTGGTTGTTGGCGGCGTCGCCGAGGAAGCAGATGGCGATCTCGTCGCCGCCTTTCAGCTGGATCGCCTTGGCGATGCCGGCCGCCAGCGGGAAGGGACCGCCGACCAGTGCGTAGCCGCCCATGAAGCGGTGCGCTGTGTCAAAAATGTGCATCGAGCCGCCGCGACCCTTGGAGGAACCGGTTTCCTTGCCATACAGCTCGGCCATCACTTCCTTGGGGTCGGCGCCGCACTTGATTGCGTGGACGTGGTCGCGGTAGCCGGTGATCACGTAATCGTGGCCGGGACGGGCTGCTTCCATCACGCCGTTGCAGCAGGCTTCCTGGCCGGGATAGAGGTGGAGGAAGCCGCCGATCTTGCGTTCGATATAGGCCTGATAGCAGCGCTCTTCAAAACGGCGGTGCAACACCATTTCGCGCAGCACGCGTTTCTTGTCATCAATCTTCATTCGGTTACCCTTGTTGGATGGGGTCGTAAAAGTGCACTGTAAAAAATCCAAAAGCACGCAATTATCCGGTAAACCCCGCCAACCATCAAGAAAACGCCCGCATCGAGGAACCGTCATGCTGCCTAAACTGACTGATAACAAACAGGAAATCACTATAAAAGTACTGGAAGCAGCGGGCCATGCGCTGCTGCTGTTGCCGGTGTCGAAATCGCTGCCCGAGGTGCCGGGCAGCGTTGAACTGAAAGCCGTTCTGAAGCGGCGTGAGTTGAAAGTCGACTCGCTGGCCAAGTCGCCGGTGGCGGTGCAACTGCCCGGCGGCACGCTCGCGGTCTACGCCATGCTGAAAGCCGACGCCAGCACCTTCGAGACCCATGAGCAGGCGCGTCGCGCCTTGGCGCCGCTGCTGGCCGAGCATCCCAAGGCGCTGACGCTGGCCGTGTTCGGCGAGGCCGAATTCACAGCGCGCGCGGCGGAAGCCGTTGTCTACACCGCGCTGGTCAATGCGGTGGCGTTGCCGTCGAGAAAATCCAAGACCGAAGCTGCCCTGAAAACCGTGCGGCTGTTTGGCCACCAGTCCGCCGACGGCTTCGCCCGCGTGCAGGCGCTGGCCGAAGGCAACACGCTCACCCGCAGCCTCACCGTGCAGGGGCCGGACGAGCTCACCCCGGGCGTTTATCGCAAGCGCATCAAGGCGCTAGCCAAGCAATACGGCTGGGCGGTTGAGGAATACGCCTTCGACAAGCTGAAGAAAATGGGTGCGGGCGCGTTCTGCGCGGTGGCACAGGGATCGCCGGCGAAGGACGCGGCGATCGTGCGCATCAGCTACAAGGGTCCGAAGGCCAAGGGCAAGAAAGTGGCCTTCGTTGGCAAGGGCATCTGCTTCGACACCGGGGGTCACAACCTCAAGCCCGCCAAATACATGCAGGGCATGCACGAGGACATGAACGGCTCGGCGGTGGTGCTGGGCATCCTCGCTGCCGCATCGAAACTGAAGCTGCCGGTCGCGCTGGAAGGCTGGGTCGCGCTCGCCGAAAACCACATCAGTCCGCAGGCCTACCGGCAGAACGAAGTGGTCACGGCGCTGAACGGCACCACCATCGAAGTCGTCCACACCGACGCCGAAGGCCGCATGGTGCTGGCCGACACGCTGACGCTTGCCGCCAAGGCAAAGCCCGACCTGATCGCCGACTTCGCCACGCTCACCGGATCCATGCACTACGCGCTCGGCAGCCGCATGTCCGGCGTGTTCGCCAGTTCCAGCGCGATTGCGCACCAGGCTTCGCGCGCGGCTACGGCCAGCGGTGAGCGTATCGTCGTTTTCCCTTACCCGGAAGATTATGACAGCAGCCTTGATTCCACCGTCGCCGACGTCAAGCAGTGCAGCATGGAAGGCGAGGCCGACCACATCCTCGCCACCCGCTTCCTGTCGCGCTTCGTCGGCGACACGCCGTGGCTGCACATGGACCTGTCGGGCCACAGTTGCAAGGGCGGCCTGGGCGCGGTGATGAGCGATGCCAGCGGCTTTGGCGTGGCATGGGCGATTGCACTGCTGGACAGTTTGCGGGGCTGAATCATTTCGTTCGATTGGCCGTCCCCGGTAACGAGCTAGCGCGGCTGCGCTGGTGTGGGGCGGCGGCGGTCGGAGCTTGTTATCAGGCGCACAAGGCATGGTGTCGTCAGTCTGGACAACGACCTGCTTTCACGCGGCGATTGATTTATCAAATGATAATGATTATCATTAGCACAGCATTTCGCGTGGAATGAAATTGCCGACAGATGCACACGTCTAGGGCTGGAGCCTAAGCGGGGCACCGGTGTTTGTTAATAAATCAAGGGGTAATCATGCTTCGTACTGAAACCTGGATAGGTTCGTTTCTCACCGTATCCTGCCTGACTTTGGCCGCTCCGGTCATGGCTGTTGAGTATTCTGTAAATGGCGATATGCGTACGGGTTTTTATTCGCTGCATCGGGATGATCGAAATGGCAAAGAAGACACAACCGATGAGCTTCGACTGCGCGTACGTGCGGGAGTCGGAGCAAAGCTTAACGAGCAATGGCTGGGGCAGGCTCGTTTTGCAGGGCGTTATTCCACGGATGACAGAAACGAATTGCACTTCAAGATTTTCAACAGCCTTCCTGCTGATGACGGGCTGCGTCGCGGCGATTCGACACTGGACGAGGCCTATGTCGAATATCGGCCGGCTACGGGATGGCAACTACGCATGGGTCGATTCCAGAGCAAGGCAGAACTCAATGGCGTGGCTAAAAAATCCCTCGACAGAAATGACAGTCCGAATACCGACATTACGTGGACTGACGGCGTACTGGTCCGTCACAGTTCAGTGAGCGGCTGGATAACGACTGCGATTGCACAGTACAACGATAGTGAGGGAGCAACCCAGGTTCGCCATACGCCACTCGAATACAGCGACGACGACAGCCGTGTTTCGTATTTTATCGGACATGAAAGTACCCGAAAAACCGGGCCGATCGTCCAGCGCGCAGTTGATGTCACCTGGCTGCCGAATGCGCTGCACAGCAGGGGCTTAGGAGCAGGCCCGGTTGAGGATTACTGGGGCTTGGTTGGGCGCATGGCCGCCCAGTGGCCAATGCGTGGCAGCATGAAATTCATGCTGGCAGGTGAGCTGGGCTATGCGCCGAATACGCCGCAGCGCAGCACGGTGAGGACTGGCTTGTCTGGCGAAGCCGATGGGCGTGCGGCACAGCTCACATTCAATCTTGTCGATATTGTGCCCGAACATAGCGCTGGGCTCGTATTGGGGCGCGCAGGGGACGGCTGGCTGTTATCTCCGGATTTCGGGCCCAACACCAATCTGGTTGAGTTGCGCTACAAGTGGGCTATCGATAAGCAGCAGACGCTGGAGGCGCGCGCCCGAAATCGTGAAGATATCAATCAGCGTGTTGGTAGTGTGCAAAAACGCGAGGATGTCGACTTTTACGTGCGCTATACGTTCAAGCTCTGAGTGGATTGCGAGTCCAGCATGACAAACCGGCCTGAGTACAATGTGACGCCGATCTACGCCGACGATAGCCTGCTGGTCTTCAACAAGCCCAGTGGTTTGCTGGCGGTGCCTGGTCGCGGAATCGACAAACAGGATTGCCTGAGTGTCCGGGTTCAGGCCCGGTATCCCGATGCCCTCATCGTGCACCGGCTGGATATGGCAACGTCAGGTTTGATGGTGATGGCGCGGGGCGCGGCAGCGCAGCGAGCATTAAATCAGGCTTTTGCTGCGCGTGAGGTGGGCAAGCGATATGTTGCGGTGGTGGCCGGACGGCTGGATGAGCCGCCGGAAGACTGGGGGGTCATCGATCTGCCTATCATTGTCGACTGGCCCAACCGGCCCTTGCGGATAGTCGATCCGGTTCATGGCAAACCGAGCCTCACCCGCTGGCGGCTGCTGGGCTGGGACGAAACCGGTGGAAATTCTCGTGTCGAACTCGAACCGGTCACCGGCCGTTCGCATCAGTTGCGCGTTCACCTGCGCGAACTGGGCCACCCAATTCTGGGTGATACGCTCTATGCCCCGCCTGATGTGCGAGTCCTGGCTGGACGGTTGTTGTTGCATGCGTGGTCGCTGCGCTTGATGCATCCCCTGACGGGCAAGGCGCTGCTGTTTGAATCCGAAGCGCCGTTTTGATCATGTTTCAGCGTGCCCTCAGTGCAGATGAGCGCGGCACCACCAAGCGCACATAGTCGAGGGCTTCGTAGTTCCGTATTTGGGTCGGTCCAGCGGGGGCTACGTCGATATAGGCAGGGAAGTCCTCTGCGGCCAGCCCACGTCGACCCGCGTAGGTTTCACAGACGTGTACCGGAATGCCGTCGTCACGGCTGAGGCTTTCGGCGATCTGGTGAATTGCCGGATTTCCGGCGCGCTTCCCCGTTTGCAGTGCGAACATTTCCTGGCCATGTGTGACCAATGCCATTGGCAGGCCGGGGTGACGTGCTTTCAGCCGCTGCGCGGCCTGTTTCACCCAGGGCAGCGCAATGTCCAGCGCACCGGGGTCTCGATCGACGATTTCAAACACCACGCCGGCGGGTGCTGCTGCGCGCGCAAGAAGATCATCCAGCGTCACAGAGGCGGCTGTGGCAACACTGTTCAGGGCGAATAGCCCAAACAAGGCGGGTAATAAACGACTGGAAATGGCAATCATGAACTGTGAACTTATAGTGGAATCTGCTATCTGTGAGCAGACATGGTCAGGGAGGGTTCCCTGTGTCTCGAAGCAATACGTTCCATTAACGAAGTGACCCACTTTCAGGCAAGATGGCTGTCCTTGCCAGAAACTGAAAATCAGGAAAACGATCCATGAAAAAGCTTAAATCGATTCTATTCGCATCCATGTTCCTTCTTTCCTCTTCCCTGCTGGCGCAAGAGGGAACCCAGCAGCAAGAAATCGCAGCAGCCGAGGGTTTGCCTGCGATTGCACCGACGCCCGCAAAGGGCGGTCGGGAAAAATGCATGGGCATGAAGATGGGCATGGGCGACCCAATGGCCTCAAAAATGGGTGAAATGGAAAACATGCCGCACTGCAAGCGCAAGCACAGCGGTGAAATGGGTGGCAAATCCTGCCGTTCCGGCAAGCAAGCTTGCGGCGGCGCGGCCGCGCTCGAGCGGCGAGTCAACGAGCTGGAAAAACGCCTCGACTTGATGCAGCAGTTGCTTCAGTCCCAATCACGCTGAGCCTGCTATGCGCCAGCCAATTTGATCAGGTAGCGGTACTTTCCTGACACTCGCTTCGGGGTGGTGTCGAGCCGCGATTTGCTCGTTTGGCTTAGCGAGCCGACAGATAGCGTGGGAAGGCATGCTTGTCGAGCAGGATTTCGATGAGGTTGATTGTTCCTGTCAGGTCGGCGCGGTTGAAAAGTGCGTCGAGCTCAGTCTCGGTTTCAATACGATAGTGGTTCACGCCAAACGACTTTGCGAGCAGGCCGAAATCGGGGTTGATAAAGTCGCAGTCGATGTAGCGTTCGCCGTAGAGCTGGAACTGGTTCTTGCGGATCAGGCTCAGCGTAGCGTTGTTGATCACCACCACATTGAGAGGAATGTCGTAGTTCACCGCCGTCATCATTTCCATGCAGCACATCTGGAAACCGCCATCTCCGAGGATGGCGAAAGTGGGGCTGTCTTTTGCAAAACAACGGGCGCCGATGGCAGCCGGGATCGCGTGGCCGAGCGATGAAATGCCGGAATTCGGGAAGTAGTGATTCCGGTCGGAAACGTCGAAGTAGCTTTGCGCGAAGACGATGTTGTCATCGAAAATCAGCGCGTTGCGAGGGAAGCGCTGGGCGAGTTCGCCAAAGAATCGCCGGATCAGGTGAAACGTTTCCTGCCGTGCGATCGTTTCTTTGTCGATCGCTTGAGCGGCGGCGGAACGATGGCCGTCCAGACTGTCCAGGGCCTTCGGCGGCATCTCCTCATCGGTCAGCAGTGTGAATATATCTTCCATCACCATCCGGATGTCGCCACAGACAGCTACGTCCGGCTGAAACACGCGGCCGAGCTGATTGGGGTCGCGGTCGATCTGGGCAATTTTCCTGTTGGCCAGCAGTTTCGCGTCCCACAGGTAACTGGTGCGCTCGTTGAAACCGGCGCCGAGAACGATCAGCAGATCGGAATGATCGACCAGATAGCGATAGGCATCGCCATTCGACGTCACGCCGAGACAGCCGAGCGAAAGGGGCGAACCCTCGGAAACTACGCCCTTGGCCTTGAGGCTGGTCGTGACCGGAATATTGAAGCGCTCGGAGAAGGTGGCGACGATGTCGCGTGCGCCGGCCTGGATGCAGCCATGTCCGGCGACGATCACGGGGTTGCGGGCATCACGGATCAGCCCGGCGAGTGCTGCGGCCGATGGCGTATGCCGTATTGCTGCCGGGCGCGGGAAATGGATCTGTTCGAGTGCGCTGTCGTCGACCGGTTCCTTCTGCACGTTGTAGGGAATCGACAGCAGAACAGGCCCGGGCTCGGGTCCGAGCAATGATTGGGTGGCCAGGTTCAGTACCTGGCCCAGGTAGTCGGTGCGCTCGATGAGTTTGTGATAACGGGTAATGCTGGAAAACAGCGCGCCCTGATCGATGGCGCCGCCTTCCCCCGAGCTTTCCTGCAATCCGCCTTTGCCGAAAATATACGTGGAGGTTTCGCCTGTGATTGCCAGCACCGGCAGTCGCTCGGCATAGGCGTTGGCGATTCCGGTGATCAGATTGGTTGCCCCCGGGCCTGCGGTGGCGATGCAGGCAGAGGGTCGATGCGACACTCGCGCATAGCCGTTAGCCATGAAAGCCGCACCCTGCTCATGTTTGACCAGCACACTTTTTATCCTGGAGTCGTGCAGCCGGTCATAGATCGGCAGTACATGCGCGCCCGGCATGCCGAAAATGTGGTCGATGCCCAGGCGCTCCAGATACCTGACGATCAATTCGCTGACGGAAATGTTCATGTGCTGTGCTTGTTATCGTGTACTGCAGTTTTGTTCCGGCCCCGTGCGTGGGCGTGTCCGCACGTCCCGGATTTGAGCACAAGAAGTCGTATGGGAAAACCTTGGGTAGTGTGTGGGATTGTGCGTGCGATGAAGAAAGCGCCTTGCGCCAGGCGTAAGGCGAAGCCCAGGGAAGCCGCAACTCTCCGCTGCATTTTCCCAATGGCAGGCGCAGTGATTCAGGAATCAGGCGTGCGCCAGATGCTGTTCGATTTCGATGAAGGTATTCGCCACTTCGGTGGTCTCGACCATTACCCCCAGTTGTTTGCTCAGTTGTGACAGGGACAGGAGGCCGCGTACCATCGGCCCGTTTTCGGTTTGTTCGATCACTAGAGCATGCTGACGGCCACGTGCCTTGAGCGTTTCAAGTACATGCCCGACGCGGGCATGGGATAGATCGTCGAAATCGACCGCCTCCAGCCGATCGATCGAGGTCATGATGTCGGCCACCAGTACTTCGTCGCGGCGAACGCCCCGGCTTTGTATGACCTGCATGGGTTTTTCGCCGTGAATATCGGTACTGGTGACCAGGCCGGCGACACGATCTTCGCCATCCATGACGAAAAGAAGGCGCACCTTGCGGCGGAGCATGCGTTCTTCAGCCTGCCTGATGGTGTCGCCGGGGGTGGCAATGAAGGCAGTCAGGCGACGGAAGTCCGTCATTACGTCGAGCGCCGGATTATCCAGCCCCACTCGCTCGGGCAATATGCATACGGGGCGCAGCAGTCCGGCAGTCTTTCCAAGGTTGCGGGAAGGTAGATGGGTATAGGTTATGGCCATGACGGTCTCCTTTTCATCGTTCTGGAATGCCCTTCCACTGTCCGGTGGAGGGCTGAATAATGCAATCGTGTTCCTGGCGAGCTGGACTGTCCATTCAAGAATTTTTTGCGGGATATAAATGGTTCTTGCTTGATCAGGGCTTGCGTTGGGTTAACCGGTTTGCTGAAGCAGCTTCTGATAGGCGGCTTCAAACAGTTTCACGCCATCGTCCTGCAAAGTGTTGCCGACCGCATCCAGGTCGATTCCCAGACGGGCCAGTTCGGCCAGTTGCATTTCGGCCTCGGCGAGACCGTCTTCCACACGCAAATCCGGCTGGCCGTGATCGCGCAACGCAGCCAGTGTTTTGTCGGGCAGGGTGTTGATGGTTTCAGCACCGATCAGTGGCTCGACATAGAGCAGGTCGTGGTAGTCCGGATTTTTGACACCGCTGCTTGCCCAAAGCAGGTACTGAGGCGCCGCACCTTGTTGGGCCAACGTGGCAAAAGCCTCGCCATGGAAGGTTTTTTGGTAGTGCTGGTAGGCGGCTTTTGCCATCGCGACAGCGGCCTTGCCGCGAAGCGACAAGGCCTCATGCGTGCCAATGGCGGTGAGCTGCGTGTCGACCAGCGTGTCCACACGAGACAGAAACAGGCTCGCTACTGCCTTGCTGCGGCGAATGTCGGCGCCGGCCTGGGCGCGCGCAGAAAGTCCGCGAATATAGGCGTCGAACACTGCTTGCGTCTGGGCAACCGAGAACAGCAAGGTGACGTTGACGTTGATGCCCATCGTAGTCAGGGCTTCGAAGGCGCTGAGCCCCTCGGGCGTGCCTGGCACCTTGATCAGCAGGTTTCGGCGGTCCACCAGTGAAGCGAGGCGTTGCGCTTCTGCAACCGTATGCGCGGCGTCGTACGCCCAGCGCGGCGCGACCTCGAGGCTGACATAGCCATCGTTGCCACCGCTGGTTTCATGCGTCGGCAGCAGCAGATCGCAGGCCGCCTGAATGTCGGGGATGACCAGCGCTTCGTAGCGTCGTTCCGGATCAGGTTCGCTGAGCTTGAGGCGCGCCAGGTCGTCGGCGTAATACGGGCTGGTGGCCAGCGCGTTCTGGAAAATCGAGGGATTGGAGGTTACGCCAGACACGCCGTCGCCGGAAATCAGGTTCGACAGCGTGCCGTCACGGATCAGACTACGCGACAAGTTGTCCAGCCAGAGGCTTTGACCAAGCTGGGTGACGCGTTGTGTGGCATTCATGGGCGATCCTGGGAAGTGTAAGTTGTTCAGGATAGAACATGCAGACCATCGCAAGTTCATCCGAATGTTCGATCAGTGCTCAAGGCCCGCCTGTGCTAGACTTTCCGGCATTCCTTCGGCATTTTTCCGGCTTATTCCCATGTCTGGCAGCACACTTGGCAAACTCTTCTGTGTCACCGTGTTCGGCGAATCGCATGGGCCTGCGATCGGCTGCGTGGTCGACGGCTGCCCGCCCGGGATGGCGCTGGCCGAGGCCGACATCCAGCATGATCTCGACCGCCGCAAGCCGGGCACTTCGCGCCACGTCACCCAGCGCCGCGAGTCGGACACCGCCGAAATCCTCTCCGGCCTGTATGAAGGCAAGACCACCGGCACCCCGATCGCGCTGCTGATCCGCAACGAAGACCAGCGCAGCAAGGACTACGGCAACATCGGCGAGACTTTCCGCCCCGGCCACGCCGACTACACCTACACGCAGAAATACGGCTTCCGCGATCCGCGCGGCGGCGGTCGTTCCTCCGCGCGGCTGACCGCGCCCATCGTCGGCGCCGGTGCCATCGCCAAAAAATGGCTCAAGGAAAAATACGGCATCGTCATCCGCGGCTACATGAGCGCGCTGGGTCCGGTCGACATTCCCTTCGCGTCGTGGGACGAAGTGAACAACAACGCTTTCTTCTCGCCCAATGCGGCGATCGTGCCCGAGCTCGAAGCCTATATGGACGCGCTCAGGAAATCGGGCGACTCGGTCGGCGCCCGGATCAGCGTGGTGGCCGAGAACGTGCCGCCCGGCTGGGGCGAGCCGCTGTACGACAAGCTCGACGCCGACCTCGCGCATGCACTGATGGGGCTGAACGCCGTCAAGGGCGTGGAAATCGGCGACGGTATGGAAGCCGCACGCCAGAAGGGCACCGAGCACCGCGATGAAATCACGCCGGATGGATTCCTGAGCAACCACGCCGGCGGCGTGCTCGGCGGCATCTCAAGCGGCCAGGCCGTCGTCGCCCACATCGCGATCAAGCCCACTTCGTCGATGCGCCTGCCCGGCCGCTCGATCGACCTTAACGGCCAGCCGATCGAGGTCGTCACCCACGGCCGCCACGATCCCTGCGTCGGCATCCGCGCCACCCCCATCGCCGAGGCATTGATGGCCATCGTGCTGATGGACCACGCGCTGCGCCACCGCGCGCAATGCGGCGACGTCGTAAGCGCCACGCCGGTGGTGCCGGGCGAGACCGGCTGAGCGCACGCAGGCCCGGATACACATGATCCGGCGCTTTTTCCTTGTCCTGTTGCTATGCGGCGGGGCCTGGCAGGGCACTGCGGCGTCGCCGATGGCCTTCATCGATACCCAGATCGCCGCGCATCCGGACGCAACCGGTGCTTATGTGCTCGATACCGGCGAAGCAGCGCTGCGGGCGCGCGCCTGGCTGGCCGACCATGCGCAGCAGACGATCGAGGTGCAGTACTTCATCTGGAGCAGCGACAACATCGGCATCCTCGCCACCGAAGCGCTGCTGCGCGCGGCCAAACGCGGGGTCTTGGTGCGTGTCATCGTCGATGACCTGCTGATCGACGCACCCGACAAGACACTGCTGGCGCTGGCCAAACATCCCGGCGTCGACATCCGCATCTACAACCCCAGGCACCGGGTCGGTACGCCGTTCTACAAGCGCGCGCTCAACGTCGTCACCGACTTCCGCGGCGTCAACCAGCGCATGCACGACAAGACCTTCATCGTCGACGGCAAGGTCGCGATCACCGGCGGCCGCAACATGGCCGACGAGTACTTCGACTACGACCATGAATACACCTTCCGCGACCGCGATGCGCTGCTGATGGGCGAGGCGGTACAGGCGATGCGGGCGAACTTCGACGCCTTCTGGGCGAGCAAGCTCGCCGTTCCGGTGGAGTCGCTCTACGACGGCTGGGGCCTGATGCAGAAGAACGTCAAGGTCGGCGCGGACGAGGTGCAACAGGTCTACCGCGAACTGCACGCCTACGCCGACAGGCCGGAAAACCTCGCGCCGGAGGTGCGCGCCGCGATTGCCGCCACGCCGGTCGCATTCGACCGCCTGGCGCACGACATGGCGTGGGGCCGGGTCGACTTCATCCACGATGAACCCGGCAAGAACGGCCGCCGCTGGACCCTCGGCGGCGGCGGGCAAAGCACGGCGGCACTGGCGCAGCTGGTGGCCGACGCGCGCGAATCCATCGTCATCCAGTCGCCCTATCTGGTGATGTCGGGCAAGGCGAAGGCGCTGTTCAAGGCGGCCGTTGCACGCGGGGTCAAGGTGCGCATCCTCACCAATTCGCTCGCCTCCACCGACAACCTGCAGGCCTACTCCGGCTACCGCAACCAGCGCAGCCAGCTGCTGAAAATGGGCCTCGACATCCGCGAATACAAGCCTGACCCGGCCAACCGCAACACGCTGTTCTCGCGCGCCAATCCGCCCGCCGTGCCGCCGGTGTTCGCGCTGCACGCCAAGAGCATGGTGGTGGACGGCAGGATCGCCTACATCGGCACCTTCAACTTCGACCCGCGCTCGGAAAACCTCAACACCGAAGTCGGCGCGATCATCCATCACCCCGGCCTGGCGCAGCGGCTGCAGGCGATCATGGAAGCCGACATGCGCCCGGAAAACAGCTGGAGTGCGGCGGACAAGCCCGACCAGTACGTTCCGCTGACCAAGCGCGGCCATGTGCGGCTGTGGCAGTTGCTGCCGCTGAAGCCGCTGCTGTAAGCCGTTCTCCCGTGCTCCCGGGAGTTTGACGAATCGGTCGCATGCGCTAGGTTTAAATTCCAGTGCAGCCGGTGTCTGACGCATGCGACTCCCCATCAGCCTGAAAATCTTCAGCATCACCACCGCCCTGCTGGCGCTGATGGTGGTCGTTACCTGGCTGTCGGTGCTCAACTTCCACCAGTTGAACAACCAGGTGCGGGCACTTGCCGACTATTACCTGCCGCTGCAGCAGCAGGTGGCCAGTGTGGAAATCCTCATTCGCCAGCAGATCGTGCACATGGAGCGGGTGCTGGCGGGCATGGATGTCGCACGCCCCGATGCGGAATTTCTCGCCAAAGAATCGAACGGCTTCGACATGCGCGGCGTCAACGCCGACCAGATCGTCGATTCCTCGCTGCGCATGCTCGGCGAGGCCGAGGCGCAAAAGGACCTCAAACTCGACCGCGTAACGCTCGCCGTGCTGGGCAAGCAGTTGCCGGCGATCCAGACCGCACGCCAGCACTTTCACAGGACCTTCCGCCTGTTCCAGATCGAGGCGCAGGAAGGCACGCCGCGATCGCAAGCAATCGTCCGCGAAACCCTGTTGCGCGAGAAAGACACCGTCGACATCGAAATCGGCAAGACCATCGACATCCTCAACAGACTGACTCAGGACACCGCCATCCAGGCCAAGAAGGAGGAGAAACGCGCCACTACGCTCAACTGGATCGTCACCGCCATCGCCACCACGCTCGGACTGATCTTTGCCGGCTTCGTTACGCGCTCGCTGGTCGATCCGGTCAAGCGTCTGGTGGGCGGCACGCGCGCGGTCGAGGCAGGCGACCTCGACGTGGAAATCCTGGTGCGCACCCACGACGAACTGGCCACGCTGGCTTCCTCCTTCAACCACATGGTGGTCGGATTGCGCGAGAAGGAACGCATCCGCCATACCTTCGGCCAGTACGTCGATCCGCGCATTGTGAAGAGTCTGCTGGAAAACCGCATCCCGGCCGAACGTGGCGAACGTCAGGTGATGACGGTGTTCTTCTCCGACCTGCAGGATTTCACCCGCCTGTGCGAGGGCCTGACGCCGGACGCCGCGGTGCGTTTCCTCAACCGTTATTTTTCGCTGATGTCCGAGGTGATTCGCACCCGGCAGGGCATCGTCGACAAATACATCGGCGACTCGGTGATGGCGTTCTGGGGGCCGCCTTTTACTGACCCCGCCGACCACGCCACCCTGTGCTGCCTCGCCGCCCTGGAGCAGATGGCCCGCATGGAAGCCTTCCGTGCCTGGCTGCCCGAGATGTTCGGTGTCGCCCACGGCCTGCCCGTGGTCAACGTCCGCATGGGCATCGCCAGCGGCGAAGTCACCGTCGGCAACATCGGCTCCGAAACCTCGCGCGGCTACACCGTGATCGGCGACACCGTGAACTTGGCATCACGCCTGGAGCAGGCCAACAAATTCTACGGCACGCGGATTCTCGTCAGCGAGGCGACGCGAGAACTGGCGGGCGACACCCTGGCCTTCCGCGAAATCGACAGCCTGCGCGTCGCCGGCAAGCTGGAAACGGTCAGGGTGTTCGAGTTGCTGGGGATTGCCGTCGAATTGAGTGAGAGCGACCGGCAGCGGGTACAGACTTACGAAGCCGGACTGGCACGTTACCGTGCGCAGGACTGGGATGCTGCGGAAGCGGCGTTCCGTGAATGCCTTGCGATCGAACCGAAGGACCAGCCCAGCCCGGTCATGCTGGCGCGGATTTCGGCATTCCGGCAGGCGCCGCCGGGGGCGGAGTGGGATGGGGTTTGGGTGGCGCTGAGCAAGTGAAGGGTTACCTTGTTTTGTCTAACGAATTGAATTCAGTGGCTGCCGAGGCGATCCGTTAGAACGAACGGTTAGTCGCGTTCATCGGATTCAATTATTACGAGAGGCACAACGATACTTTCTTTAAAGTCAGTACTTGCTGGATATGCTCGTACAAGCGCCCTGACCTGAAGCTTGTGCGCACCGAGTACGGTCTCGTATAGCTTTATAAAAGACCCTAATCCAGAGGTGAAGTACTCGGGCGTTGCCAGTAGAGCTAGTTTCAACCCATCAGCCCGGTGGATTCCGAAGTACTTTTCCGACGCAACTATCTTTTCGTGTGTTTCGGGTGGCTCCCGGCGGCGAAGATTGACCATGAAAACGCTCATGTCACCTTCTACCCAGCTAACCATCGAGCTTTGCCCGACTTGAACGCCTGTTGAAGGAATATCCGAAAATCCCGCTAACTTTGGCAGGATTTTCTTGAACATTGCAGCGGAAGATAGAGAGAAGGTTCTGGTTTCACCCGCACTGATTTCCGCTGAGAAAATGGGAATGGCTGTACCAGCCTTTTTTCCCTCAGCTTTTGTGATCTGCGTCATCGCGGGCGTTCCAGTAACAGCCTCGTAAACGTCAGCAACGTAATCACGATCTAGGTAGATGAGACGATGAAGGAGGTCTAGTTCTTTCATGTTGCGAAAGTGGCTAACGTAATTTAGACAGCATGTCTTTCGAACGGGAAATGTCGCCCAGCGCACGGGCGATGCCTGCGGTGTCGTCTGGCGCCTTTTCCAGCCAGGCACTGAGATAGGCAGCCATTTCCTCGGGGGTGCGTAGTTGCTCGGCTACGTCGTAGGGCACGGTCTTGGTCTTGACGGTTGTGTGAACTGTTTTGGTCATTCCACGAATTCCTGCTTGTTATTCGACGATTCCCTCGTCGCCGTGGCAGGTGCAGCCAGGCTCCTTGCTGGTCGTGTTGTCGCAGCACACGATCTTGCCGGCGCGGCAGCCGCAGATGCCTTTGTGGTCCTTGCAGCAGGCTGTCTGGATCTGGGCGAGCTGCATGCCCTTGGCATTCGCAAAGCAGACGTCGGGAGAAATCGATTTCTGCTGCGTGGCAGCCGGCGTGTTGCCTACGCTTGAATCGGCGGCGGCGGGGAGCAGATAGCAGGCCGGGACTAAGGCCAGCAGGGCGAGCAGGAGGCGGATGCGCATGAGAGTCTCCTTGGGAGAAGTGGGCTGCTTCACTATAGCCGATTGGGCGTTGTCTTAGCCGTCGCGCAGCAGCAGCCCCAGCATCAGCGCGGCCGCCACCAGAATCGCCGCCAGCAGGGTGAAGGCGCTGCCGTAGCCGGCGACGCCGACGATGAAGCCGGTGAGCACGGGGCCGATCGACTGGCCGACGTCCATCACGGTGCGCAGCACGCCCATCGATGAGCCGAAGCGGCCGTCCTTGGTGAGGTCGGCGACGAGGGCGGCGGTGGATGAGGTGACGGTGGCGAAGCCCAGGCCGAACGCGAGGCTCAGCACCGACAGGCCGATGAAGTTCGGGAAGTAGGGTAGCAGCACGACGCTGGCTGCGCCGATCAGCAGGCCCGGCAGGATGACGCGGCGGCGGCCGACGCGGTCGGACACGCGGCCCATCAGCGGTTTGGTGAAGACGATGCTGAGGAGCTGCACGCCGAGGATGACGCCGATCTGCCACGCGGGAATGCCGAGCGAGGACGCGTATAGGGCGAGGAAGGCTTCGATGGCACCGAACACCAGATATTGCGCCGCCTCGACCAGGCTCACCAGCATGATGCTGCGGTCGCGCAGCACGGTGGCGAGACTGGACCAGAAATGCGGCAGCTCCAGCTTGGCCGTCGGGCGCGGTTCATGGTCGCGCAGCAGCAGGCCGGCGCCCAGAGCCAGCACGCCGCTGATGGCGCAGGCGACATACACCGCGCCGAAGCTAGACAGCGAAATCAGGGTGCCGCCGAGGAAGGGCGCAACCGAGCGGCCGACGATGGTGACCGAGGAATAAGTGGACAGCCGCGCTGCACGGTCGGCACTGTAGCGTTCCGCGATGGCCGCTGTCGCCACGGTGCCGAAGATCGCGGTGGCGAAGCCGTGATAGAAACGCACCATCATCAGCTGCCAGGCGGTATCGACCACCAGATACAGGAACGGCGCGGTGGCGAACACGACCAGTGAGGCCAGCAATACACGTTGCTTGCCCAGATGGTCGGACAGCGCGCCGGCGGGGTAGCTGATCAGGATGCCCGGAATCGTCGAGGCCATGACGATCCAGCCGATTTCGGCGGGTGTGGCGTTGAGCGAGGCCGCGAACAGCGGCAGCACCGGCGTTTTCGACAGCGTGGAGCTGAAGATGGCGAGCCCGCCGATGAGCGCGATGAGGACAAAAAAGGACGGTTGGACCGCTCTCATGATATGCGTGTTGGCCCGGCCGGCTTGTTGAGGTTGATCAATTGTAAGGATAAATTGCCAGCCATCCCGATTGCTTGCGCTCATAATGAACTGCGTGCTGTTTTTTCCGTTCATTTGTTCAAATCCTGATATTCGACTATGCCGACTGCTGTCCTGTCTCCTGCCGAGCTGCGCTTGACCATCGACCCCGTTTCGCTGGGTTTTTCGGATACATCCGAATTACAGGATGAGCGTTTACCCTGGATCGGGCAGGCGCGAGCCGAGGCGGCGGCTCGTTTCGGTCTGGGTATGGATCAGCCCAATTACAACCTTTTCGTGCTGGGTGAAGTCGGCAGCGGCCGTTCTTCGCTGTTGACGCAGGCCATGCACGAGGTGGCGGCCGGCAAGCGGGTTCCGCCAGACCTGTGCTATCTGCACAACTTCGATGCGCCGGAGCGGCCATTGGCCTTGCGCCTGCCGGCAGGTGAGGGCCGTCTGTTGCGCCAGCTGCTGGTGCAGACAGTGAAAACGCTGCAAAGCGAGATTCCGCAGCGACTCGATGGGCAGGATTACAAGGTCGAGAGCGAGCGTATCGAGAAGGCCTGGAAGGATGACGTGGCGCGGCATTATGCCGAGCTGACGGCGTTTGCAGAGGCGCGCAGTTTCTTGCTGCGCCGTGAGGCCGGGCGCATGGTATTCACGCTTACCGGCAAGAAGGGGCAGGCACTTACCGAGGATGAAGTACTGGCGCTGCCGAAGGCGAGTCGAACCGCCGTGGAGCAGTCCGAGCAGGAATTGCGAACCGAGATCACACGCTATATCGAGAAAACCCAGCCGCTTGAGCGTGCGATGAACGAGGCGCTGGCGGCGCTGCGGCGGCAGGTGGTGAAACCACTCGTCGAACGCGAGTTACAGGCGATCCGGGCCGGGTTGAAAAAGCAGATCAAGGACGCCGCCAAACTCAACACCTGGCTCGATGCGCTGGAGCAGGACGTATTCGACAACCTGGAACTGTTCAATGGCGACACGGATGATGAAGACGAGCAGGGGGTGCTGAATGTGGTACTTGCACGTTACCGCGTCAACCTGGTGGTCGATAACGGCGGGCTGGCAGGTGCGCCGGTGATTGTTGAGGATAACCCGTTGTTTCGCGCGCTGTTCGGCAGTATCGAGTATCAGTCCGAGAACGATGTGCTGATGACGGATTTTTCGCGCATCCGCGCCGGCAGTCTGTTGAAGGCGCACGGCGGGTTTCTGATGCTGCATCTGCGTGACGTGCTGGCCGATACGCTGGTATGGGAAAAGCTGTGGCGATTCCTGCGCAGCGGGCGACTTCAGATCGAGGAACCGGGCGTATCGTTTTCCCCGATCGCGGCGGTGTCATTGGTCCCGGAGGCGGTGGATGTCGATGTCAAGCTGGTCTTGGTTGGTTCGCGCGAGCAGTATTACGAGTTGCAGGAGGCTGCCCCGGAATTCGCTCGACACTTCCGGGCCAAGGTCGATTTTGCCGACAGTTTCGTTGCTAACGCCGATACCCGTCGTGCCTCGGCGGTTTTCGTCGCCCATGCCTGCCGCGAGTTCGGCTTGCCGCACTTTTCGGCGGAGGCGGTGGCGCGCTTGCTTGAGGAATCGCATCGCGAGGCGGGTGATCAGTCACGTGAAAGTGCAATCTTTTCCCGCACCGAGGCGGTGGTGATGGAAAGCGCCGCGATCTGCCGGGAACGCGGCCCGGGGCTGGTGACAGCGTCGGATGTCGAAATGGCGCTCGCCGCACACACCGCGCGTCACGACTATCCCGAGCAGCGCCTGCGCGAGGAAATTGCAGAAGGCGACGTGCTGATCGAGCTCAGTGGTGAGCGCGTGGGCCAGATCAATGGGCTCACGCAGATTGATCTCGGCGATACCCGATTCGGTTTGCCGGTGCGGTTGTCCGCGCGTACCTATGCGGGTGAGGATGGTTTGCTCAATATCGAGCGCGAGGTTGAACTGTCCGGGCCGATCCACGACAAGGGCGTGCTCATCCTGCAGAACTATCTGGCGGGGCTGTTCGCGCATCTGGCGCCGCTCTCCCTCAATGCCTCGATCGTGTTCGAACAGCAGTACCACGGCGTGGAAGGTGATTCGGCATCATGTGCCGAACTGTATGTGCTGCTGTCGGCTTTGTCGGGCCTGCCGCTCAAACAGGGCATTGCCGTGACCGGCGCAGTCAATCAGCATGGCGAGGTTCTGCCGGTCGGCGGCATCAATGAAAAAATCGAGGGCTGGTTCCGCGTATGCGAGTCTGCCGGGCTGGATGGCAACCAGGGGGTACTGATTCCTGCGCGCAATCGTCGTCATCTGATGCTGGCACCGCAGGTGGTGGCGGCTGTGGCGCAGGGGCGCTTCCATGTTCATGCCGTGGACCATGTGAGTGCGGGCATCGAACACTTGACGGGTCTGACGACGGGCGAACTCGGCACTGCTGGGCAATATCCCAACAACAGCGTGCTGGGGCATGCGCAGGAGGCGTTGCTGGCGTATCGTCGCGCCGTTCTGCAGCAGGAGCACCCCAAGGCGCCACGCAGGCACTTGCGTGCGGGAGAGCGCGCAAACCGGCGATAGCGGCCCGGCAGATCGACGCGGTTGGACTATATTGAAATCCGTCCAATCGTTTTGCAAAGGAGTTGATCATGAACGCACTGCATCGCATGGAACGTTTTCTCGACGAGCATATGATTCCGTTCGATCTGGTGGCGCATTCGCATAGCCAGACCAGCGCCGAAACGGCTCGCGCCATCGGGGTGAATCCTGCCCGTGTGGCCAAGGGGGTATTGCTGGATGGCGTCGGCTGCCAGATGGTGGCGATGATCCCCGCAGACCAGGAAGTCCATCTCGGCAGGTTGGGTTTGGATCATGGGGTTGAGTTCAGTCTGGCCGACGAAGCCAGCGTGACCCGCCTGTTCAGCGAATGCGAGCCGGGCGTGATCCCAGGCCTGCCGAATGCCTGGGGGGTGGAAATGGTGTGGGACGACGATCTGATGGCGCAGCCGGATGTCTATCTTGAAGCGGGTGACCACGAGCGTTTGCTGCATATAGAAACCCGCTATCTGCGCGAGGTGTTCGGAGACTCACCGCACTGTCACTTCAGCCAGCCGCGCATGCAACGTCATTGAGCCGTGGTTGTACAGCCGCCCATCGCGAGGAAGGCGCGGTTGTGATATGAATGGCACGGGCGCTGAACAATTTCCTGTTCCGATTGTCTTTATTCCGTGAACCGAATTTCTTCCGATAATCCTCATCGTACGCTTGGACGTGGGATGGCTTGGGTCGCCAGCTTGTGCGTGCTGGGGCTGTTGTATCTTTTTTTCGAAAGCAGCCTGCAGGCGCGCATGTACCCCAATCAGGCGTTGCAAATTGCGCCGGGGACCGAGTTGGTGCTCAAGCGCAGCCACGATGGCCATTATGTTTTCCCCGGCACCATCAACGGTCAGCCGGTCAATTTCTTTCTCGACACCGGCGCGACGCTGGTGTCGGTTCCGGCGCACCTGGCGGATGAGCTAGGGCTTGAAGCAGGCGCGCGCCAGCGGGCGATTACTGCCAATGGCACGATCACGACCCATGCCACGCGTGTCGATACGTTGGCGTTCGGCCCGTTTGACATGCGAGGTGTGCCGGCCAGCCTCAATCCCGGCATGCGCGGAGATCACGTGCTGCTGGGAATGAGCGTGCTGAAACATCTGGAGTTCACCCAGCGCGGCGACACGTTGATATTGCGTTCGTTGGGCGGGTAACAAAAAGTGTTTGGTTATATCAATCTTCTGTGCTATTAATGCTGCATCTGTTGGATTCAAGCTTTAAATTGCGGTACCTCTGGTAAGCGTTTTCCTTGAAATTCGATCGATAGAGCATGTCGCTCAATTTTTTTTGATAGATAGGAAACAAGATGGAAACGGGTACTGTTAAGTGGTTCAACGATGCAAAAGGTTTTGGTTTCATCACCCCGGATAACGGCGGCGAAGACCTCTTTGCACACTTCTCTGCAATCAACTCCAGCGGCTTCAAGTCCCTGCAGGAAAACCAGAAGGTCAGCTTCGAAGTGACCACTGGTCCCAAGGGCAAGCAAGCTTCCAACATCCAGGTCGTGTCGTAATTTCCCCGACTTGATGTGAGAAAAACCCCGGCTTGCCGGGGTTTTTTTTGTTTGTACATTCCCGACTGTGAACGCCCATGGCACTTAAAGCCACCATCTACAAAGTCGATCTGCAGATCGCCGACATGGACCGCCATGTATACGGCGACCATGCACTGACCATCGCGCGCCACCCCTCCGAAACCGACGAACGCATGATGGCGCGGGTGCTGGCCTATGCGCTGTATGCCCAGGACGGCATTGCCTTCACCAAGGGCTTGTTCGATGTCGACGAGCCGGAAGTGTGGGTGAAGAATCTGGCTGGCGAGATCACCCTGTGGATCGACCTCGGCCAGCCCGACGACGCGCGCATCCGCCGCGCCTGTGGTCGCGCCGATCAGGTCGTGGTGCTGTGTTACAGCAGCGGCTGCGAGGTGTGGTGGAAGCAGATTGCCAGCAAGCTCACGCGCTTTGACAACCTGACCGTGCTGCAACTGCCCGCCGACACCAGTCAGGCGCTGGCAGCACTGGCCGAGCGCAGCATGCGCCTGCAGTGCATGGTGCAGGACGGCGAAATCTGGATCAGAACGGATACGCAGAGCGTGCCGGTGAAGCTGGTTTCCCTGCTCCCGGCCACCTGAGTCATTTGGCCGGCGGGCAGTTCCGGGTACAGACCGTTTCGCTCACCCGCTGGCCACCGCAACCGACGAAACAGCTGTCGTAGGCGGGCAGGCAGCCACAGTCTTCCTGACAGCTCGACTTCACCAGATGTGCCCGTACGCCTTCACGCGTCGGCATCACCGGCTCGCGGTAGGGTGGCGAAAACACTGGAAACGGGTGCATCCAGTACGGATGGTGGAAGGGCGGGCCGTACCACCAGTTGAGCTGCATTTGCAGCTCGTAGTGGCGCAAGGCCGCAGCGTATTGCCTGAGTTCCAGCGCGTACTGTTTCAGCGCCTCGGTATAGCGCGTCTCCACCTGCGGTTCCACCGCGGCCGAACAGGCCTGGTAGCGGGTCTGGCAATCCGTCTGGCAGGCGGTTTTCCGGGCTTCGCATTTCGCCACGCAGGCGCGTCCCTGCGCATCGGCTGGCGGGATCAGGCGGACCGTCGTCTGGTATTGCGGCGTGGCGCAGCCCGCCACGGTGGCGGACAGGGCCAGCGCGGCGAGGAGACGGGTCAGGGTGGGCAGGCGCATCGGGCAATCCGGTAACAATGCTTGCGTGAAGCATAGGCCTTATTACAGAGTCAGAAAGCGCCCTTCAAGTTCCTGCAGATTCAGTTCCTGCAGGATCTGCTGCAGGCGCTCGCGCGCATTGCGGCGCGGCGCGTCGGTGCGGGTGGCGACGATCAGCTCGTTTTTCAGCGAATGCTCCCAGCCGACCAGTTCGGTGACAGTGACTTGGTAGCCATGCGATTCCAGCTGAAGGCAGCGCAGCACGTTGGTGAGCTGGCTGCCGAATTCGCGGGTATGAATCGGATGGCGCCAGATTTCCGACAACGGCGTTTTTCCGAAAGATTCATTCTTGTGTTTGCGCAGCACGGCTGCCACCTCGGCCTGGCAGCACGGGACCAGCACGATGTGGCGTGCCTGTTTGGCGAGCGCGAACTGGATGGCGTCGTCGGTCGCGGTGTTGCAGGCGTGTAGTGCGGTGACGATGTCGATGCTGGCGGGCAGCAGTTCTGACTGGATCGATTCGGCCACCGTCACATTGAGGAAGGACATGCGCGGAAAGTCCAGCCGCGCTGCCAGTTCGCGCGATTTTTCCACCAGGTCGTCGCGCGTCTCGATGCCGAATATGTGGCTGCCAGCGCGGTCTTTCAGATAGAGGTCGTACAGGATGAAGCCCAGATAGGACTTGCCGGCGCCATGGTCAGCCAGCGTCAGCGTGTCCTGCCGGCCCAGTACGTCATTCAGCAACGGTTCGATGAAATTGCACAGGTGGTAGACCTGTTTCAGCTTGCGGCGGCTGTCCTGGTTGAGCTTGCCGTCGCGCGTCAGGATGTGGAGATCCTTCAACAGTTCGATCGACTGGCCTGGGCGCAGCACTTCCGCCAATGGATCGGAAAAGCTCGTTTTGGATGCCCGTTTGGCCGGGGGGGAGATGGGCTTCATGGTTGGAAAAAGGCAGGGAGATGGCCAGAAGGGTATCAAAACCACCGGCAGGGAAGAACCGCTTCGTATAATGCCGTCTTGTTGAAAGGGTTTTTATCGTGTCTGTCGTCAATATTTCCTGTTACAAGTTCGTCACCCTCGAAGAGCGCGAGGCGCTCAAGGCCGATTTGACGGCGCGCTGCCTGGCGTTCGGCCTCAAGGGCACCATCCTGCTTGCGCCCGAGGGCATCAATGTTTTCCTCGCCGGCGCGCGCGAGGCGATCGATGGCATCGTGGCTTATTTGCATGCCGATCCGCGCTTTGCCGATCTGCAGCCGAAGGAGAGCCTGTCGGTTGAGCCGCCATTCAAAAAGATGCGGGTACGCCTGAAAAAGGAAATCATCACCATGAAGCATCCGCTGATTCGTCCGGAAGCGGGGCGTGCGCCATCGGTGGCAGCGGTCACACTGAAGGGGTGGCTAGACCGTGGCTGTGACGACGAAGGTCGTGCGGTGGTGATGCTGGATACCCGTAATGATTACGAGGTGGCAGCGGGCACTTTCGATAACGCGATTGATTACGACATTGGCGTGTTCAGCGAATTTCCGCCGCTGCTGGCGCAGCACCGTGGCGACTATGCCGGCAAAACCGTGGTTTCGTTTTGCACCGGCGGCATTCGCTGTGAGAAAGCCGCCATTCATATGCAGGAAATCGGCATCGAGCACGTGTACCAGCTCGAAGGGGGCATCCTCAAGTATTTCGAAGAGGTTGGCGGTGCGCATTACCACGGCGACTGCTTTGTATTCGACGAGCGCGAAGCGGTGAGCGCAGACCTGCAGCCGGCATCCGGGCGCCTGCACCGCTGAGCCGGACGAACAGGGCGCCATGAGCGAAATCGCCGCGATCCTGCTTTTCACCCTCGCCGCTGGAGCCTGTATCCCGCTGGGCGGCTTCATCGCCAGTTTCGAGCACATTCATTCACGCTGGCTGGAGCAGGAGTTGCGGCATTCAGTCATCGCGCTCGGCGGCGGCATCCTGCTCGGCGCGGTCGCGATCGTACTGGTGCCGGAAGGCATTGCCAGCATGAATGGGTCGATGCTCGCCATCCCGTTCGTTCTGGGCGGCGGCCTGACGTTTTTCGTGATCGAGCGCGCACTTGGCCTGCATCGGCACGAGTCGCCTCAGGTCATGGGCATGCTGCTGGACTATGTGCCCGAGGCCATCGCCATTGGCGGCCTAGTCTCACTTGGCTCGCCCGCCGCACCGCTGCTGGCCCTGCTGATCGGCCTGCAGAATCTGCCCGAAGGCTTCAATGCCTTTCGCGAACTGCATGCGACGGGGCAGCGCAGCGCTCGCCGCACGCTGCTCATCATGGTGTCGCTGGTCGCCATCGGCCCGGCCGCCGGTCTCGGCGGTTACTACCTGCTGGCGGATTTTCCCGCAGGACTCGGTGCCATCATGCTGTTCGCCTCCGGCGGTCTTCTCTATCTCATCTTCCAGGACATCGCCCCGCAGTCGCGCCTTAATCGTCACTGGGCGCCGCCGCTCGGCGCGGTGGTCGGCTTCAGCGTGGCGCTGTTCGGGAATATGGCGGTGCGAGGCGGTTGAAAGATAGCTTGCCCGCGGGCACTTTTTTATGAGGCTGTTTTTCGCCGTGCCGGCAAGCGCCGGGCAGCCAACCCCACCGAGTGTTCAACCCAGTTCAAAGCTGGTGATCCCGTAGGTGCGCTCAATGGCGATTTCTGGAATTTCTCTTGTGTACATGCGGGCCGTTTCAAACATGGGGTGTAGCCCATGACGTTCTGCCAGGGAAAGTGCGGCGCCATGACATTCGGGCACATCCAGAAAAATGGACTGGTCCGGAGAAACGCGGGCACGGAATGCTGTGAATAAGGTTTCGGCGACTTCAGCGCTGTCGGCAAAAAGAGGACCGATCTTGCTGCCATTGCGGCAAGGCCGTAGCACGCCATATCCGATCAGATTTCCTGCCTGAATGAAACCCAGCGCCAGCGTATTCGGCTGGCTGATCCAGCTCTTCAGGAAGGCGCTGCGGTCGACCGGAAAAAATGAGCGGTCATAGTTGGTTAGCGTTTCAAACGGAACAGTGGCCAACGGTACAAGGCATGTGTCTGTTTCCGGCAAGGCGAGTTTTCCCAACCCGCCATTGCCTTGGTAGCGGATATTGCGCCAGGCCAGCTTAAAGCCGCTACGCTGGTAGTTGTCTTGCTGTGCGACCACGCCATCGAGGCCGATGTTGCGACCCTCAAGGCGTTTCATGGCAGCTTGCCAAATCCTTTTGCCAAGCCCCTGTCCGCGCCGGGAAGGGGGCACGATATAGAAGCCGACAAAGCCGAAATCAGCGCCATATTGCACGGCAGAAATCAGAGACACGGGCTCGTTTTTCTGAATCCCGAGCAGGAATCCTTGAGGGTCCGCACGGTAAAAAGGCGCTGCATCGAACAACCCGGGGTTCCAGCCTTCTGCTGCCGCCCAGTCGAGTGCCAGGCTCATTTCATCCCGGTTGAGACAGCGGATGGCGTAATCGTCAATTACCGTGTTGGCCGGGTCTTGGGGCAGTTTGTTTTTCATGTCATCCTGTTCAGCTCAGGGCGCGGATCGATTGCATCGGGGGCACGCGAGTGATGTGGCGCGTAGTGAGCCAGCCGCTCATGCCTACCAGCAACGCGCCGGCCGTTGGCAGCATCAGCCACAGCCAGGGGTGCAGCCGGGCCGGCAGGTCGAACAGGCGGTCGGCGATCAGCGCCATGGCGATTTCGGCGCAGATGCTGGCCAGCACGCCGGCCAGTACGCCGAGCGCGAGGAATTCGCTCCATAGTCCTTTTGCCAGATAGGCGCGTTGCGCCCCCAGGGTGCGTAGCAGCACGGCTTCCTGCTGACGCGCATCGAGGCTGGCCAGGAGCGTGGCGACGACGACGGCCATGCCGGCGGCGAGCAGGAAGCCCAGCAGCAGCTGAATCGCGGCAACGATTTGTGCGAAAACGGCTTCGATGTTGGCGATGAGTTTGTCGAGCGCAAGCACGGTGATGCCAGGGAAGGTTTTGACGAAGCCGGGCAGCACGCCGGTGGCGTCCGGTGGTACGTAGATGCTGGCGATGGCGCTCGCGGGCAGGGCGTCGAGTGGGCCGGGGGCGAAGATGACGAAGAAGTTGGGCTGCATCGATTCCCATTTCACGCTGCGGATGCTGGTGATGCGCGCGGCGAGTGTCTGGTCGCCCACCTGGAAGCCGAGCTGGTCGCCGACGGCGAGATTGAGGCGTTCGGCCATGCCGGACTCGACCGAGATTGCGGCGGCGCTATGCTCGCGCAGCAGCGGGGTACCCGCCGGCGGTGTCAATTCCGCATC
>DILD01000050.1 GCA_002424845.1 Thiobacillus denitrificans
CAGGCGCGGCGCGCGCAGACGCAGCTAGGCGCATGGCTGGGGGCCTGGGCGACGGGCCGGCTCGGCTGGCCGGGGCGGACGATTGTTGTCGTGCTGACGCTGATGCTGCTGCTGGCCGGCGTGCTGGTGCAGCTGGCGTCGGGCTATCACGTGTTCGGCACCGACAAGGTCGGGCAGGATGTGCTCTACATCAGTCTCAAGAGCATCCGTACCGGTCTGGTCATCGGCACCCTCACCACACTGGTCACGCTGCCCCTGGCGATCGGCTTCGGCATCGCTGCCGGCTACTTCCGCGGCTGGATCGACGATGTCATCCAGTACATTTACACCGTGCTCAATTCCATTCCCGGCGTACTGCTGATCGCAGCGATGATCCTGATCGTGCAGGTCGCCATCGAATCCCATCCGGAGCTGTTCGACACGGCCGCGGCGCGTGCCGACATCCGCCTGCTGGCGCTCTGTCTGATCATGGGCGTGACCAGCTGGACCGGGCTCGCGCGCCTGCTGCGCGGCGAATCGCTGAAGCTGCGCACGCTCGACTACGTCGAGGCGGCGCGCGCCTTCGGCGTGTCGCACAGCCGCATCATCAGCCGCCACATCTTCCCCAACGTGTTCCACCTGGTGCTGATCGCCATCGTGCTGGATTTCTCCGGGCTGGTGCTGGCCGAGGCGGTGCTGTCCTACGTCGGCGTCGGCGTCGATCCCAGCATGTACAGCTGGGGCAACATGATCAATGGCGCGCGCCTCGAACTCGCGCGCGAGCCGGTCGTCTGGTGGCAACTGGGCGCGGCCTTCGTTTTCATGTTTGCTCTGGTGCTGGCCGCCAATCTGTTTGCCGACGGCGTGCGTGATGCCTTCGATCCGCGTCAGGGGGGGCGTCGATGAAACCCTTGCTCGAGGTGCACAACCTCGTGACCAGCTTCGGCGCCACGCGCGTGGTCGACGGCGTTTCGTTCCGGGTCGCGACCGGCGAGACTTACGCGCTGCTGGGCGAGTCCGGCTGTGGCAAGTCGATGACGGCTTTGTCGCTGATGCGACTGCTGCCGGATGGCGGGCGCATCACGTCAGGCAGCGTGCATCTGGGCAAAATCGATGTGCTGGCCCTGCCCGAACGCGCCATGCGTGATGTGCGGGGCGGACGGATGGCGATGATTTTCCAGGAGCCGATGCTGGCGCTGAACCCGGTTGTCAAAGTAGGCGATCAAATCGGCGAGGCTTTGTCGCTGCACCGGGGATGGGGCGGGCAGGCCGCACACGATGCCGCAAGCGGATTGCTCGACGCGGTAGGCGTACCGGATGCGGCGCGCCGGCTTGACAGCTATCCGTTCGAATTGTCGGGCGGCTTGCGCCAGCGGATCATGATCGCGATGGCGCTGGCGGGTGAGCCCGAACTGCTGATTGCCGACGAGCCGACCACGGCGCTTGATGTCACCATCCAGGCGCAGGTGCTCGACGTGCTGCGCAGGCTCAAGGTCGAGCGGCAGATGGGCATGCTGCTGATCACGCACGACCTCGGTGTGGTGGCGGAGAATGCCGACCGCGTTGGCGTGATGTATGCCGGCGAATTGGTGGAGGAGGGCGCGCGCGATGCGTTCTTCGCGTCCCCGCAGCATCCATACACCCGCATGCTGTTCGAAGCCTTGCCGCACCCCAGCGACAGCGGGCGGCTGACCACGATTCCCGGCCAGGTGCCGCCGCTCGACGGCTCGCTCGTTGGTTGCCGCTTTGCGCCGCGCTGCCCACATGCCATTGCGCGCTGCCGCAACGAATCGCCGGGCTGGCAGGAATTCGACGGTCAGCGGGTACGCTGCCATCTGGCGGGCAGTTTGCCCGCCGCCAGCGTGCGCGAGTCCGCCGTACAGACTGTCCCCGCTGCGGCGCAGCCGCTGCTTCAGGTCGAAGGCCTCAAGGTATATTTCCCGGTCCGGCGCGGCTTCATCCAGCGTACGGTGGGTCATGTTCGCGCGGTCGATGACGTTTCGCTCGACATAAGGGCGGGCCGCACGCTCGCGCTGGTGGGCGAATCAGGCTGCGGCAAGACCACGGTGGGCAAGGCGCTGCTGCGGCTGATCGACCCGACGGCGGGTCATGTCGCCCTCGGCGGCGAAACCATCACAGAAAAGAATGTGGCCACTCTGCGGCGGCAGGCGCAGATGGTGTTCCAGGATCCCTTCAGTTCGCTCAACCCGCGCATGCGGGTGTCGGATATTCTGCTCGAGGGCATGGATGCGCTGGGCGTGGGGGCGGCCGGACAGCGCCGTGATGCGGTGGCCCAATTGCTTCGCCAGGTGGGGCTGCCAGACGATGCCGGCGGCCGCTATCCGCATGCGTTCTCGGGCGGGCAGCGACAGCGCATCGCGATTGCGCGGGCACTCGCAGTCTCGCCCCGGCTGGTGATCTGCGACGAGCCGACCAGTGCGCTCGACGTGTCGGTGCAGGCGCAGATACTGAACCTGCTGAAGGATCTGCAAAACGAACTGGGTCTGGCTTATTTGTTCATCACGCACAACCTTGCGGTGGTGGAATACCTGGCGCACGAGGTGGCGGTGATGTATCTCGGCCGCATCGTCGAACACGGCAGTGCGGCCGATGTATTGCGCGCGCCACGCCACCCTTATACCCGGGCGCTGGTGAGCGCCGTACCGAGCATCGAGCCGCAGGCCGGAGACGGCATCATTCGGCTGGCGGGTGATCAGCCTTCGCCGCTCAACCCGCCTGCCGGCTGCCACTTCCATCCGCGTTGCCCGCAGGCCAGCGAAGCCTGCAGACAAACCTATCCCGGGCGCACCGATCTGGGTAGCGGACACTGGGTGCGCTGCCATTGGGTCGCGGCCCAAATTTAGACATTTCTGATATGGAGATTCAAGTGAATACCGGTAAACGCAGTCAAAACTTCTGGATCGGCAACGGCATCCTCGTCATCGCCATGTTGACCCTGTTTTTCATGGGCCCGCTGTCCGAAGCCTGGGGGATATGGGCGGCCGTGTTATGGATGGTGCTGGCTGCCGTGGGCATGGCGCTGGTGATGTCGGACAAGTCCGGTGAACCGCCTTCACCAGACTGAGCGGATGCGGTCAGCTGTCCCAGGCATCCTTGGCCGCGCGGATCGCGCCGAATACCTCGCTCGGCTCGGGATGCGGACATTTCAGGTAGGCGGCGGCAAATGCCGTCATGTCGGGATCGTGAAAACGCAGAAAGGGATTGGTGGCTTTTTCCCGGGCCAGGGAGGAAGGCAGGGTGGGGCGGTTTTGCGCACGCAGGGCGCGATCCTCGCGTTCGCGCTCCAGCAGGGCCGGATTGCTGCCGTCGATGGTTTTGGCGAATGCAATATTGGTGAGGGTGTATTCGTGCGCGCAACAGACCTGGGTCGCATCGGGCAGCGATAAAATGGCATCGAGGCTGGCGGCCATCATCTCAGGCGTGCCCTCGAACAGCTTGCCGCAGCCGCAGCCGAATACGGTGTCGCCGCAGAACAGGCAGCCGTGTCCGACATAGCTGATGTGGTCGAGCGTGTGGCCGGGCGTGGCCAGGACGTCGAAGTGCAAGCCGGGCTCGGCAAGATTCAGCTTGTCGCCGCCGCGCAGGACGTGGGTGACTGCGGGGATGCGCGGGTTGTCGGGGGCATAGACCGCGCAGCCGGTGCGTTGGCGCAGGAGGACGTTGCCGCCCGTATGGTCTCGGTGATGGTGGGTGATCAGCACGGCCGAAAGCGTCAGTCGGTTCGCGTCGAGAAAGTCGAGCAGCGGATCTGGATCGCCCGGATCGACCGCAACGGCATGACGGCCGTCGTGCCATACCCAGATGTAGTTGTCGTCGAACGCGGGCAGGGAAATCAGGGTCAACATGACTAGGTGGCCAGACAAAAGGAACGGCTATGTTATCCAAGCTGAACACGGAATGGTTTGAAACACCGCTGGGGCAGCATCTGCTGTTTCGCGAGCAGCGCTATTTCGACAATGCGGTGTCGGATGTGTTCGGCTTCAATGCGGTGCAGGTCGGGCTGCCCGAGATTGATTTCCTGCGTAACAGCCGCATCCCGCTGCGCGTGACCTGTGCGGTCGAGTCGGCCGCTCACGTGCAGGCCGACCCCATGTTCCTGCCGTTCGAAAGCCAGTCGCTCGATCTGCTGCTGCTGCCGCACGTGCTTGAATTCAGTGCCAATCCGCATCAGGTGCTGCGCGAGGCCGAGCGTGTACTGCGCCCGGAAGGCCGCCTGGTCATGGCCGGTTTCAATCCGCGCAGCCTGTGGGGGCTGGCGCGCATCCTGCAGGGCGGCGAGCGCGGTTATCCCTGGAACGGCAATTTCCTCAACATCTCACGGGTGAAGGACTGGATGGTTCTGCTGGGCATGGAAGTGGCGGCTGGCAGCATGTGCTGTTATCGCCCCCCGATCAATCGCGAAAACTGGCTGCGCCGGCTGCGTTTCATGGAGCCGGCCGGCGATCGCTGGTGGGCGATGGGCGGAGGCGTCTATTTCCTGCAGGCGGTGAAGCGCGTGCATGGCATGAATATTATTCTGCCGCAATGGAAAACGCCGGTGGCCCAGCGTTTATTATCGCCTGCTGCCAAAGTCATCAATCTCAAACAATATCGGGTCCGTCGTGAACGCTGACACCATTTATATCTACAGTGATGGGGCCTGCAAGGGCAATCCCGGCGCGGGCGGCTGGGGTGCACTGCTGATTTCAGGCGGCCATCGCAAGGAAATCAGCGGCGGCGAGGCCAACACCACCAACAACCGGATGGAAATGACCGCGGTGATCCGTGCGCTGGAATCGCTCAAGCGCCCGTCCACGGTCGAGGTCCACACCGATTCGCAATACGTGCAAAAGGGCATCAGCGAATGGATGCCAGGCTGGAAGCGGCGCAACTGGCGCACCGCCGACGGCAAGCCGGTCAAGAACCAGGATTTGTGGCTGCAACTGGATGCCCTGTCGCAGTTGCACCATGTCGAATGGAAGTGGGTGCGCGGCCATAACGGCCACCCCGAAAACGAGCGCGCCGATGCGCTGGCCAACCAGGGAGTGCTGCAGGCACTGCAAAACTGATATGCGACAAATCATTCTCGACACCGAAACCACCGGCCTCGACCCCAACCAGGGACATCGCATCATCGAAGTGGCAGCGGTGGAAATGGTCAATCGGCGCCTGACCGGAAATCACCTGCACCGCTACGTCAATCCGGACCGCGATATTGATGTCGGCGCCATGCAGGTGCATGGCATCACGCCCGAATTCCTGCAGGACAAGCCGCGTTTTTCCGACATCGCGCAGGAATTCATCGAGTTCATCCAGGACGCCGAGCTCATCATTCACAACGCTCCCTTCGACGTCGGCTTTCTCAACATGGAATTGCGCCGGCTTGAAAAGGCGCCGTTGTCGAACTGGTGCGGCGACGTGACCGATACCCTGGCCATGGCCAAGGCCCTGCATCCCGGTCAGCGCAACAACCTTGATGCGCTGTGCAAACGTTATGGCGTCGACAATGCGGCGCGCACCTTGCACGGGGCACTGCTCGACTGCGAACTGCTGGCAGCGGTGTACCTGGCGTTGACGCGCGGTCAGGAAAGCCTGTCGATCGGGCTGGAGGCCCGGAGCGGACAGGCTTCCCACACGGCTGCCCTCGCGCGCCCTCGCCCGATACTCGTGCAGGCCTCTCCCGGGGAGCTCGACGCCCATAACAATCTGCTCGACACGATCGCAGGGGAAAGCAAGGGCACGTGCCTGTGGCGCATGGAGCCGGAGACGACTTGAAACGTTGGCTTTCGCGTAGCTTCGCCATCCCGAGACATATTGCCTGGCTGGGCTGGGTTTGTGCCTGCCTGACACTGCTTCCCGGGCAGGCTGGCGCCGCAGTCGCGGTTGTGCTGAGCGAGGAATCGGCCGCCTATCAGGAAGCGTATCAGGCCATTCGGACGTTTCTGGGCGACACCGCTCAAGCCCTGGTTCGGTTAAAAGCCGGGGAGCTGACCCCATCCTCGATGGATGGCGTGAGCCTGGCCGTGGCGGTGGGAGTGCATGCGGCCGAAGCGCTGGCTGCGTTGCCAGGCCGCACGCCAGTGCTGGTGGTGATGGTGCCGCGTGCCTGGTATGCCAGAACCGGACACACCCGTTTGAGCGAAGGCGGCCGACGCAGCGTCTCCGTCATCTACCTCGATCAGTCTTTCCAGCAGCAGGCGAAACTGATCCGACTGGCCATTCCGGGGGCGCGACGCGTGGGCGTTCTGCTGGGCAGCGGACAGGGCGACCTGGTCGACGAGCTGAAGGAGGCCTTGCGGGCGAATCAGCTCAGCCTGACGCATGACATTCTGGACAGCGACGCCCGGCTGGTTCCGGCCATGGAGGGCGTGTTGTCGGGCTCCGATGTCCTGATGGCGCTGCCTGATGCGCAGGTATTCAACCGCAACACCGCACAAAGCCTGTTTCTGACTACTTACCGCTACCGAACCCCGGTTCTTGGCTATTCGCAATCGATGACGCGAGCGGGGGCCTTGTTATCGCTGCATTCGAGTCCGGCTCAAATCGGGCGCCAGGCCGCTGAAACGATCACTCGTTCAATTCGTGGGGGCCCGGTGCGGTTGCCCCCGCCTGCGCATCCGACGTATTTCAGCATCTCGGCCAATGCGCAGGTCGCCCACTCACTCGGTTACCCCCTGATTGCCGAAACCGAGCTGGAAAAACGTCTGGGGATGGCGCGGCCATGAGAACACTTTCATTGGGCCTTCGCGGACGCGTCGTCGCTCTGGCCGTGATGCCGGTGACCATCATCGGCATGTTGCTGCTGTCCCAGTTGATCAGCGGAAAAATAGACGATCTCGATCAATCGCTACGTGTCCGTGCTGCAACCATTGCGCGCCAGCTTGCCCCGGCGGCTGAATATGGCGTTGCCTCGGGCAACCATGGAGTGTTGCAGACCCTGCTGGAGAAGCTTGTTGGCGAGGCCGATATCAGCGGCGTGTCCATATTCGCTGCAAACGGCAAGCACCTGGCACATGTCGGCCAGGCTATCCGGATTGAGGCAGCGCAGGACAGGCTGCCACCTGTCGACCGGCTCCATCGCATCGAATATCCGGACCGCCTGGTGTATTACGCGCCGATCATCCGAACCGAGGTGACGGTCGACGATTTCAATCAGACACACGAGCGTCCGGCCCGGCTTGCTTCACATAATCCTCTTCTGGGCTGGGTCGGGCTGGAGATGTCACGCGAGGCCACCATCAGGCAGCAGCGGGAATCCATCTGGAAAAGCCTGCTGATTCTGTTTGCCGGATTGAGCATCAGCCTGTTTCTTGCCTGGCGCATCGGGCGCCAGATCACCCGGCCGATCATGGACTTGACTCAAACCGTGGAGCGTATTGGCAAAGGACTGCTCAACGAGCGGACCAGACTGGACGGGAAGGCCGAACTGGGTGTGCTGCAGCGCGGGGTCAATCATATGGCCACTCATTTGCAGGCCATGCACGAGCAGATGCAGGAGCGGATCGACCAGGCCACTGCGCGCCTGGTTTATCAGGCCAACCATGATGCGCTCACCGGGCTGATCAATCGCCGCGAGTTCGAGCGGCGGCTTGAGCACACACTGCAGTCCGCCCTGCAGCAAGGCAGGGAGCATGTGCTTTGCTACATGGATCTCGACCAGTTCAAGGTGATCAATGACACCTGCGGTCATGCAGCGGGGGATGAACTCTTGTGCCAGCTGGCCCTCCTGCTGCAGGGTCATCTGCGCGAACGCGATACGCTGGCGCGGCTGGGCGGCGACGAGTTCGCCCTGTTGCTGGAAAACTGCAGCGTCATGGATGCCCTGGCGGTGGTGGACACTTTCCGTTCCGAGGTGCAGCGCTTTCGCTTCAAATGGGGGGATCGTCTTTTTGCGGTGGGCATCAGCGTCGGCCTGGTGGCGATCAATCGCGACAGCGGCACGGTCGCGAATTTGCTGTCGGCCGCCGATGCGGCCTGCTACGTGGCAAAAGACCGGGGCCGCAACCAGATTCATGTCTATGAGATCCGGGATGCCGATCTGGAGCGTCACCGCGGTGCAATGCAGTGGATCACCCGAATCCAGCGGGCGCTTGAGGAAGACCGTCTGCGCTTGTCATGGCAGGAAATCCGTCGCACGGACGGAAAGGCCGAACCTACCCGCCATGTCGAACTGCTGTTGAGGATGATCGATGAAGATGGCAGCGAAATTCTGCCGATGGCTTTCATTCCGGCTGCCGAGCGATATTCCATCATGCCTGCGATCGACAGCTGGGTGGTCGAGGAAGCCTTGCGCTTGTGTCAGCGGTATTTGCAGGCCGGCCTTGGGCAGGCTTGCCAGTTCTCGCTCAATCTGTCGGGCGCGTCGCTGAAAGATCCTGCGTTTCGCCAGATGCTGCTGGCACGGCTTCAGGAACATTCCGTGATGGGGCCGCTGCTCTGCTTTGAAATCACCGAAACGGCCGCCATCGGCAATCTGGTGGTCGTCAACGACTTCATTTCTGCCATGCGCGCGTTCGGATGCAGCTTTGCGCTGGACGACTTCGGCAGCGGCCTGTCGTCTTTTTCCTACCTGAAGAACCTGAAGGTGGACTTCCTCAAGATCGACGGCGCGTTTGTGCGCGATATCGCGAGCAATACCATCGATCGGGCCATGGTCGAGGCGATTCACCGCATCGGCCATCAGATGGGGCTGAGTACCGTGGCTGAATATGTCGAGTCAGAGCTGGCGCTGGCGGTATTGCGGCAGATCGGGGTGGATTATGTGCAGGGGAACAGTGTGCATGCACCCGAACCGATGGAGAGCCTGTTCACCTGACGGCGTCATCCCTGTTCTGGCTCGATGGCCGCAACCGGACTAGGGTGCGACCCCGAATCCTGCGCCGACTACAGCCTGCACCAGTGCGGCACGGTCGACTCTGGCCGGGTCGAACACGATATGTGCCTGGCCGGGTTCGAGCGTCACTTTGGCGGTTTCCACGCCAGGCAAGGCTGTCAATACCCGTTGCACGCTGTTGACGCAACCGCCGCAGGTCATGCCGGTCACGGACAAAACGATTTCATTCATGCTGACTCCTGAAACATTCCCGTTCTGATTGATGTCCGCAGTAGCCAACGCCCATGGCGTAACGTCACTGCGGGCCTGGCCATCCTTCCTGAATGAGGCTTCAGTGTGTGCGGGATGGCTTGCGCAGTGCCTTCCGGGTGTGGCCGATGATCGTGTCGGCCACCACTTCATCGTCGACGCTGAAGGTGCCCTTGGCGAGTGCGGCCTTGATGGCCGCGATCTTGCCGGGCTTCCTGGCGGCATCGGTCACCTTCTTTTGGGGTTTTTGCTCGCCATCCGGCCCCGTGGCGTCAGACACGCTGGTGGACGATGGGGGCTGGCTGGGCTTGTCGGTTTTCACGGGGAATCCTGGTCGCGGTTGTGCGGGCCTGAGGCAGGCATCGCTCATGTGAGCTTATCGGCGTCCCGGCTCGATTCTTTAGCAGCTACTTTTTTGGCTGGCCGAGCAGGGGAATGACGCCTTCCAGCCCCACCTGGCTCAGTGCATGGCTGGCTTGTGCCCGCACCACCGGCTTGGCGTGATAGGCGATGCTGAGGCCGGCCTCAGCCATCATTTTCAGGTCGTTGGCGCCGTCACCCATGGCAATGACCTGTTCCTGCTTCAGCCCCAGCTCGGTACGTACCCGGTTGAGCCAGTCGGCCTTGCCCTGGGCATCGACGATGTCGCCTGCCACACGGCCGGTCAACTTGCCGTTGGCCACCTCCAGCAGGTTGGCTGCCGTGTAGTCCAGCGCGAGGCGCGTTTTCAGTCGTTCGGTGAAAAAAGTGAAGCCGCCCGATACCAGCAGGGTCTTGATCCCAGCCGCGCGGGTCGCGGCCAGCAGGGCATCCGCGCCGGGCGAAAGCTGAAGGCGCTCGTCATATACCCGCTGCAGGGCGATTTGGTCGAGTCCTTCCAGCAGGGATACCCGGCGGCGCAGGCTTTCGGCGAAATCGATTTCGCCGCGCATGGCGGCCTCGGTGATCGCCGACACCTGTGGCTTCAGTCCCTGCATGTCGGCGATTTCGTCGATGCACTCGATGGTGATCAGGGTGGAATCCATATCCATCACCAGAAGACCAAAATCACCGATCCGGCGCTCGGCAGGCACCCACCCGCAATCGACCCCGTTCTGCGCGCAGAAGGCGGCGACCGTTTCCCGCTGGCCGACGTCGGCGGCAAGCAGCCGGAAGGCGGTCGGGGAAACCGCTTCGATTGCCTTGGCGCCCGTCAGTTTGGCAAGCTGCTTGAGGCTGGGGGTGGGGATGTCGATTCCCTGGATAATGAGGTTCATTTCAATGGTTTATTGAAGCAGATTAAATAAGGTGATGACATTTGCGGCGCGCACCTCAGGGGCCGAACTGGCGCCGCCTGAAGGGGGTAAATGCCAGCGCAGCCGATTCTCGCCCGCCAGCTTGATATCGCGCCGGGTCTGGATCAACTGGATGATGCGGCCCGGGTCGATCGGCGGCTGCGGCACGAACTGCAGCAGGATGCTCTCGCTGCTGGCATCGACTTTCATGATGCCGAGCTTCCTGGCAGCGAGGCGCAGGCGATGGGTGTCGAGCAGGGCGCGTGCCGGATCGGGCAGTGAACCGAAGCGGTCGATCAGTTCCTCCTGCAGCTGGCTGAGTTCTTCCGCGTCGTGCACGCTGGCCAGCCGCTTGTACAGCACCAGTCGCTCGTGCACGTCGGGGCAGTAGTCCACCGGCAGCAGCGCCGGCGTATGCAGGTTGATTTCGGATACCACCCCCAGCGGCTGGCTCATGTCCGGTTCCTTGCCTGCCTTCAGGCTGGCCACCGCGTTGGCCAGCATGTCGTTGTAGAGCGAGAAGCCGACTTCGAGGATTTCGCCGCTCTGCTTGTCGCCCAGCACTTCGCCGGCGCCGCGGATTTCCATGTCCTGCATGGCAAGATGGAAACCCGAGCCCAGTTCTTCCAGCAACTGGATGGCTTCCAGGCGTTTTTTCGCCAGGGGCGTGAGGGTGCGGTCCTCTTCCACCAGCAGGTAGGCGAAGGCCTGATGGTGCGAGCGCCCGACACGGCCCCTTAACTGGTGCAATTGGGCGAGCCCGAATTTGTCGGCGCGGTTGATCAGGATGGTGTTGGCGGTGGGCACGTCGATGCCGGTCTCGATGATGGTGGTGCACAGGAGAATGTCGAAACGCTGCTGGTAGAAGTCTCGCATCACCTGTTCCAGCTCGCGCTCGCTCTGCTGGCCGTGGCCGACGCGGATGCGCGCTTCGGGCAGCAGCTTTTCCAGCCGCTCGCGCATGGCCTCGATGGTGCTGACTTCGTTGTGCAGGAAATACACCTGACCGCCGCGCTTCAGCTCGCGCAGCACGGCTTCGCGGATCAGCCCGCTGGAGAAAGTCTGGACAAAGGTTTTCACCGCCAGCCGCTTCTGCGGTGCGGTGGCAATGACCGAGAAATCGCGGATGCCCTCGAGCGACATGGCCAGCGTGCGCGGGATCGGCGTCGCGGTCAGGGTGAGCACATCGACCTCGGCGCGCAGCGCCTTCAGTTGTTCCTTCTGGCGCACGCCGAAGCGGTGCTCCTCGTCGAGAATCACCAGGCCCAGGCGGGCGAACTTGACGTCCTTCTGAATCAGCCGGTGGGTGCCGATGACAATGTCGAGCTTGCCGTCCGCCAGCGCCTGCAGCGCTTCGGCCTGTTCCTTCGCCGTCCTGAATCTTGAGAGCTCGGCGAGCTTCACCGGCCAGGCCGAGAAACGGTCGGAGAAATTGTTGAAGTGCTGTTCGGCCAGGAGCGTGGTCGGCACCAGCACTGCCACCTGATAGCCGCCCATCACAGCCATGAAGGCGGCACGCAGCGCGACCTCGGTCTTGCCGAAACCGACGTCTCCGCACACCAGGCGGTCCATCGGCTTGCCTGATTGCATGTCGCTCATGACGGCTGCGATGGCGGCCGCCTGGTCGGGGGTTTCCTCGTAGCCGAAACCCTCGGCGAAGGCCTCGTAGTCGTGCAGCGAAAACTTGAAGGCGTGGCCTTCGCGTGCCGCGCGCAGAGCGTAAAGGTTGAGCAGCTCGGCGGCGGTGTCGCGCGCCGCCTGCATGG
>DILD01000094.1 GCA_002424845.1 Thiobacillus denitrificans
AGGGGTATTCCACGCGCCAGTCGGTGGCGTCGGTGACGTGCGACACCCGTGCCAGACCATCGAATGCGATGTTGTCGCGGCGGGTGACGCCGGCCAGGCGGCGCAGGATGCGCGCGCGCAGGCTGGCGGTGTCGACGAACCAGGCCTCGAACTCGCGCACTGCGCGTCCGGCCGCTTCCAGCAACTGCCCGACCAGTTCGTTGCCCTGACGGCGCACTTCGATCTCGTGCAGGCGATGTTGCAACGCTTCGACCAGCATTTGCCGCCGCCTGGGGTTGTCGAGCAGGTCGTCTTCCAGATAGGGGTTGCGCCGCACCACCCAGATGTCGCCCAGCACCTCGAACAGCATGCGCGCCGAGCGCCCTGTCTTGCGTTCGCCGCGCAGCGTGTTGAGCACGCTCCATGCATCCGCGCCGAGCAGGCGGATGACGATCTCGCGGTCGGAAAACGAGGTGTAGTTGTAGGGGATTTCGCGCAGGCGTGCGGTCATGCTGGGTCCTGTCTGTTCGGGTGTCGCCGGGGCGAGGCCGAATCCATCTGCTTCAAAGCCGGTATTTTACGGGATATGGGCGCAAGCCGTGAGCCGCTACAATCGTGCAAAAACCATCCAACGCCCAGGGAAAACCGCCGTGGCCTCCGTCTATGACTTGAAACCGCGCTTTCAGGCGCTGCTCCGCCCGCTGGTCAATACGCTTGCGGCGCGCGGGGTGACCGCGAATCAGGTGACCGTGGCGGCGGTCGTGTTGTCGTTTATCGGCGGCGGGCTGATTGCCTGGCGGCCGTTCGAAACCTGGCCGTTGCTGCTGTTGCCGCTGGTGTTGCTGCTGCGCATGGGGCTCAATGCCATCGACGGCATGCTGGCGCGCGAGCACGGGCAGCAGAGCAAGCTCGGCGCGATATTGAATGAGCTCGGCGATGTCATCTCCGACACCGCGCTGTACCTGCCGCTGGCCTGGGTGCCGATGGTCTATGTGCCGCTGATCGAGGGCATCGTGGTGCTGGCGGTGATCTCGGAAATGACCGGCGTGGTGGCGGTGCAGATCGGCGCGCGCCGCCAGTACCAGGGGCCGATGGGCAAGAGCGACCGTGCGCTGTGGTTTGGCGCGCTCGGTCTGGTGCTGGGGCTGGGCGTGGCACCCGGCAACTGGATCAACTGGGGCATACTGGTGCTGCTGGTGGTGACCATCGTCAACCGTGCGCGTGCCGCGTTAAGGGAGGCCGGTGCCGCCTAATCTGCAGTACGCCCTGTACGGCATTCTCGCCCTGCTGGTACTGGGAACCCTCATCATCGGGCTGAAACACGTTTTCAAGCCCGGGCCGGGTGACCGCGAACTTTGGCTGCGGATGCGCTCATGGTGGGTGATGGCCGGGCTGTTCATCCTCGCGATTGCCGTCAACCGGCAGCTGTCGATCGTGTTCTTCGCGCTGATGAGCTTCCTCGCGCTGAAGGAGTATTTCAGCATCATCCCCACCCGCCGTGCCGACCGCCGCGTGCTGTTCTGGGCCTACCTCGCCATCCCCGTGCAGTATTTCTGGGTGAGCGAGGCCTGGTTCGGCATGTTCATCATTTTCATCCCGGTTTATCTTTTCCTGTTCATCCCGCTGAAAATGGTCATCGTCGGCGAGACGCAAGGCTTTCTGAAGGCCGCCGGCACCCTGCACTGGGGGCTGATGACCACGGTGTTTTCACTGTCGCACGCGGCTTTCCTGCTGGCGCTGCCGGACAGCGGCAGCCCGGCGGCGGGCAGCGCCGGCCTGCTGCTGTTCCTCGTCTTCCTCACCCAGTTCAACGACGTGATGCAATTCGTCTGGGGCAAGCTTGCCGGGCGGCGCAAGGTCATTCCCAAGGTCAGCCCAGGCAAGACGGTGGCGGGCTTCGTCGGCGGCGTCGCCACCACCACCCTCGTCGCCTGGCTCGCCGCGCCGTACCTCACCCCGCTGGTCGGCTGGCAGCCCATCGCCGCCGGCCTCATCATCGGCATCGGCGGTTTCGTCGGCGACGTCACGATCTCCGCGATCAAGCGCGACCTGGGCATCAAGGACAGCGGCACGCTGATTCCCGGCCACGGCGGCATCCTCGACCGGGTCGACAGCCTGACTTACACGGCGCCGCTGTTTTTTCACTTCGTGTACTACCTGCACTATTAATGCGCTGGCTACAGGCTGCGTTCTTTCTGCTGCTGGTGCGTCCCTTCCTTGCGCTGGTGCTGGGCGTCAACCTGCGCCATGCCGAGCGGCTGCCGCTAACCGGGCCGGCGATTCTCGCCGCCAACCACAATAGCCATCTCGATACGTTGCTGCTGATGAGCCTGTTCCCTTTGGCACAGCTTTACCGGGTGCGGCCGGTCGCGGCGGCGGACTATTTCCTGCGCAACCGCTTCATTGCCTGGTTCGCGCTCAATGTCATGCACATCCTGCCGCTGGCGCGGCGACCGAAGCCGGGCGAGCCGCCTTTGGCGCACATCGAAGCCGCTTTGAATGCGGGCGACATCCTGATCCTGTTCCCCGAAGGTTCGCGCGGCGAACCGGAAAAGCGCAGCGAACTGAAATCCGGCATCGCCCACCTGATGGAGCACGCGCCCAGCGTGCCGGTGGTTCCGGTTTATCTGCATGGGCTGGGCAAGGCGCTGCCCAAGGGCGACTGGCTGCCGGTGCCGTTCTTTGCCGATGGCTGGGTGGGCGAGCCGCTCACCTGGCAGGGCGAGCGGGCTTCGACGATGCAGGCGCTGGAAGCGCGTTTTGCCGAACTGGAACGACAAGGGGGATATGCCGCATGGGAATGAAAATGGGAAAAACCGAGGCACGCTGGCTGGTGGCGCTGACGCTGGCGGCACTGATCGCGTCTGGCGTGAACCCCTACGACCGCCTGACCTGGTGGCTGGAGACACTGCCGGTGACGATCGGTTTGCCTCTGCTTATGCTGACGCACCGCCGGTTTCCGCTCACGCCGTTGGTGGTGCGACTGCTGTTTGTGCACGGCCTGATCCTGATGCTGGGCGGGCATTACACCTACGCGCGGGTGCCGGCAGGTTTCTGGGCGCAGGAGGCGTTCGACCTCGCGCGCAACCATTACGACCGGCTGGGCCACCTGGCGCAGGGATTCATTCCGGCGATGCTGACGCGCGAAATCCTCCTGCGTGCCACGCCCTTGCGGTCGGGCGGCTGGCTGTTTTTGCTGACAAGCTCGGTGGTGCTGGCGTTTTCCGCCTGCTACGAATTCGTCGAATGGGGCACGGCGCTGGCGCTCGGCGGGGAGGCCGATGCCTTCCTCGCCACTCAGGGCGACGTATGGGACACGCAGTGGGACATGTTTCTGGCGCTGATCGGCGGGGTGACGGCGCAACTGCTGCTGGCACGCCTGCACAACCGACAACTGGCGCGGCTGCCTATTTGAACAGGCGCTTGCCCAGTGTGACGCCCAGTAGCACCAGCGCGCCTGCGGCAATACCGACCATCGCGTCGGCCAGCAGGGGCAGCAAAACCGAGAGTACGCCGCTATGCGGCGCGACGGCCTCGACGGCATGATGCAGGACAGGCAGGCCGTGGACGAGAATGCCGCCGCCGACCAGGAACATTGCGGCTGTCCCCAGCACCGACAGCGCCTTCATCAGCCACGGCGCGGCGGCGAGCAGGCCGCGCCCGAGCGTTTGCGCGGCGGCGCTGGCGCGCTGGCTGAGGTAGAGCCCGGCATCGTCGAGTTTGACGATGCCGGCGACCAGACCGTACACGCCGATGGTCATCAGGATGGCGATGCCGGTAAGCACCGTGACCTGCATGCCGAACGACGCGGCCGCGACCGTTCCCAACGTAATGACGATGATTTCGGCGGAGAGGATGAAATCGGTGCGGATTGCGCCCCTGATCTTGTCCTGCTCCAGTGCGACCAGATCGATCGCCGGGTCGGCCAACGCCTGGACGAGTTCGGCCTGATGCGCTTCATCTTCCTCGCGGTGCAAAAACGTGTGCGCCAGTTTCTCGACGCCTTCGAAGCACAGGAAGGCGCCGCCGAGCATCAGCAGCGGCGTGATCGCCCAGGGCGCCAGCGCACTGATGGCGAGCGCGGCGGGAACCAGAATGAGCTTGTTCCTGAACGAGCCTTTCGCCACCGCCCACACCACCGGCAGTTCGCGTTCGGCTTTCACTCCGGCGACCTGCTGCGCATTCAGCGCCAGGTCGTCGCCGAGCACGCCGGTGGTTTTCTTGGCGGCGACCTTGGTCATCAGCGACACATCGTCGAGGATGGTGGCGATGTCGTCGAGCAGGGCGAGCAGGCTGGCGCCGGCCATTTCAGTCCCCTAGCTGGATCTGCCCGGCTTTTTCAGCGGCGGCAAAATCCAGCATGCGCTGAATCGAGATGGCCGCTTTGGCGCGGATGGATTCCTCGATATGGATTTCGTTACCGCACCGTCCTTCATTGACTGAGTCCAGCACGGCGGCGAGCTTCCTCAGGCCGTTCATCGCCATCCACGGGCAGTGCGCGCACGATAGACAGGTGGCGCCCTCGCCCGCGGTCGGCGCTTCCAGCAAGATCTTGCCGGGCGCGGCCGCGTGCATCTTGTGGAAAATGCCGTTGTCGGTGGCGACGATGAATTCTCGATTGGGCAGGCGGCGCACCGCCTCGATCAGTTGCGTGGTCGAGCCAACAACGTCGGCCAGCGCGATCACCGATTCCGGCGATTCGGGGTGCACCAGCACTGCAGCGTCCGGGTGTTCGGCGTGCAGTTTCTTCAGAGATTCCGCCTTGAAGGCCTCGTGCACCACGCACGAGCCCTGCCACAGCAGCATGTCGGCGCCGCTGACGCGCTGAACATAGGCGCCCAGATGGCGATCCGGCGCCCACAGCAGCTTGTGCCCCTGCTGGTGCAGGTATTTGACGATTTTGGCGGCGATGCCCGAGGTGACGACCCAGTCGGCGCGTGCCTTCACCGCCGCGCTGGTGTTGGCGTAGACGACCGAGACCCGGTCCGGATGGGCGTCGCAGAACGCCGCGAACGCGTCGGCCGGGCAGGCCAGATCGAGCGAGCAGTCGGCGTTGAGGTCGGGCATGATCACGCGCTTCTCGGGATTGAGGATCTTGGCCGTTTCGCCCATGAACTTGACCCCGGCGACGATCAGCGTCTTCGCCGGATGGGCATGGCCGAAGCGCGCCATCTCCAGCGAATCCGACACGCAGCCGCCGGTTTCCTCGGCCAGATCCTGCAAATCGGCCGAGGTGTAGTAATGCGCGACCAGCACCGCATCCTGCTGCTTCATCAGCGTCTTGATGCACGCTTTCAGCGCCGTACGCTCCTCGTCGGTGAGCACTTCCTCCTCCATCGGCGGCGGCTGGATCACGGGTCTGACCGGAACGGGAAAGGCAGGGCTCATTGGGACGGCTCGGCAATCAATGGCATAAAGATCAAAGTATATCCTCGCGCGGCAGGTGTTTTCACGCGACGGCCCCGGGTTTTGCTGGAGCGCGGCGGGGCTTTCCCCCGGCTACCCCGCCGGGGACAAGTACCGTATCCTTGCGCCCCATGCAGCAGCTTCTTCTGGATATCCGTCCCCCCGCTCAGCCCGAACTCGCCCGCTTTGTGGCGGGGCGCAATGTCGAACTGATGGCGCAATTGCAGGCCATGCTCGACGGCAGCGCGGCCGAACGGATGGTCTATGTATGGGGCGCGCCGGGCAGCGGCAAGAGCTACTTGCTGGCGGCCTGGGCGCACGCTTGCCAGGCGCGCGGGTTGGCGGTCGATCTCAGCGGGCAGCACGCCGCGCAGGCGGTGATCGCGGATCAGGTGGAGACCTGGAACGAAGCGCAGCAGCACGCAGGCTTTGCCGCATTCAACCGGGTGCGCGAAGCGGGCGGGCTGTGGCTGGCGGCGGGGAATGTCGCGCCGGCCGACCTGCCGGTGATGCCGGAATTGCGGACCCGGCTGGGCTGGGGTCTGGTGTTTCAGTTGCAGGCGCTGGACGATGCGGAAAAGCGCGCTGCGTTGACGCAGCACGCCGAAACCCTGGGATTCCGGCTGGAGCCCCAGGTGGCGGACTATCTGTTGAATCACACCGCGCGCGACATGCAGAGCCTGCTGCGTGTGCTGGAGGCGCTGGACCGGTTCAGTCTGGAAACGCGTCGTCCGATCACGCTGCCGCTGTTGCGGCAGCTACTGTCCGGCGTTCGGGCCTGATCAGGCCTGACCCTGCTGCGCCTGCTGCTCGGCGATGTCCTTGTGGACCTGCGCCATGTCCAGTCCCATCACCTGTTCGATCAGCGAGTCCAGCGCAGCGGCGGGCAGTGAGCCCGCTTCGGAAAAGAGGATGACCTGTTCGCGGAACACCATGAGCGTGGGAATGGAGCGAATCTGGAAGTAAGCGGCCAGTTCCTGCTCGACCTCGGTGTTGACCTTGGCGAAAACAATGTTCGCGTGCTTGTCGGATGCGGCTTCGAAAATCGGCGCAAATCCACGGCAGGGGCCACACCAAGGCGCCCAGAAATCGACGACGACCACGTCGTTGCCTTTGATGGTGGATTCGAAATTGTCCTGGGTGAGTTCGATGACGGCCATGCTGAATTCCTGATAGTGATGACAATTTTATTGAACAATATAAAACAACAAAGGTGCGAGGACGGGGCCACGCACCTGAGCCGTCACCCTATCATGGATGGCCATTCCTGGACAATTCGGTGGGGTAAGCGTTTTGTTTGGTGGGCAGTCGGGTCAAACTTTTGTCCCTTTGTTCAGTCTCATGTGCTTACCCATCAATTTGCAGCCAGCAATCCGCATCATATCGGCGCCCGCAGTAAGGAATGCGCGCCAGAGCCGACTATCTTGCTTTCCCCGTTTAATCGTCAGGATGCAGCCATGCTGATACGCCGAAGCAAAGACATTCCGCCGTCCGAAATCACCCCCCCCGAAATCTATCGCGATCGGCGCCGCTTCATGCAGGGCTTGAGCGCATTGGCGGCGGGCACGTTACTGGGGGCTTCCCCTGAAGCCGGAGCAGGCGCCAGGCTTGTCGGCATACGTGGCAGCGCCTATAGGCTGGCCGACGAGAAAACGCCTTACAGGGATATCACCACCTACAACAACTTTTATGAGTTCGGCACCGGCAAGAGCGATCCGGCCAGCAACGCGGGCAGCCTGAAAACCCGTCCCTGGACCGTGACGATCGAGGGGGCGGTGAAACACCCAAAAATCTGGGATATCGAGGCATTGTTGAAGCTCGCGCCACTGGAGGAACGCGTTTACCGCATGCGCTGCGTCGAGGGCTGGTCGATGGTGATTCCCTGGGTGGGATTTTCTCTCAGCGAACTTATTCGTCGTGCGGAGCCCACCGGCAACGCAAAATACGTGGAATTCGTGACCTTGAATGATCCCGGGCAAATGCCCGGGCAGCGTTCGCGTGTACTCAATTGGCCCTATGTTGAAGGCTTGCGTCTGGACGAGGCGATGCACCCCCTGACGCTACTGGCCGTTGGACTGTATGGCGAAGTGTTGCCGAATCAGAACGGCGCGCCGATCCGGCTGGTGGTGCCCTGGAAGTATGGATTCAAGAGCGCCAAGTCAATTGTCAGTATTCGCTTCGTCGAGAAACAGCCGCGTACTGCCTGGATGATGGCAGCGCCGGAAGAGTACGGCTTCTATTCCAACGTCAATCCACAAGTCGAGCATCCGCGCTGGAGCCAGGCGAAGGAGCGTCGCATCGGTGAATTCCGCAAGCGCGACACGCTGATGTTCAATGGCTACGGCGAGCAGGTGGCGTCCTTGTACCGTGGCATGGACCTGAAGAAGTTTTTCTGATGGGTGCGGTGCTGCGCAATCCCAAGGTCTGGATTGTGCTGCTATGCCTGCTGCCGCTGGTTCGGCTCATCGTGCTGGGGGTGGGCGGCGGCCTGGGTGCGAACCCCATCGAGTTCATTACGCACTCGACCGGCACCTGGACGCTGGTCGGACTGCTGGTGATCTTGTCCGTCACGCCGCTACGACAGCTGACGGGGCGCGCCGACCTCGTTCGTTACCGGCGCATGCTGGGCCTGTTCACCTTCTTTTATGCCTGCCTGCATTTCGTCACCTACCTCTGGCTGGACCAGTTCTTTGATCCGGCAGCCATCGCCCGGGACATCGTCAAGCGCCCTTTCATCACCGTCGGTTTCACGGCCTTCGTCCTGCTTATTCCGCTTGCCGCGACCTCGACCCACGCCATGATGCGCCGCCTGGGGCGGCGCTGGCAGTTGTTGCATCGGCTGATTTACCTGATCGCCGTGTTGGGGATCATCCACTACCTGTGGCTGGTGAAGAAGGATCTCACTGACCCGCTGGTTTATGGAGGGGTGCTCGTTCTGTTGCTGGGGCTGAGGCTGCCGCTGGGTGTGGCCTTGCTGCGGGCCATCCGCGGTCGATGGGTGCCGGCCGGATCCTGAGCCCGGCGAGGCGAGCCAATAAAAAGCGAGGGACAAAGCCCCCGCCATGCCATAAAAAAACGGGGGACAAGCCCCCGTTTCAGATTGGGCAGTGCCCGACCTGTTTAAAGCCCGAACGGCTTGATGACCGGTACCGCCGGTGCGGGAGCGGCTGCCGGGGCCGGTGCAGGTTTGGCAGCCGGAGCCGCTTTCTTTGCAACAGGCTTCTTGGCGGGCGCTGCTTTTTTAGCTACCGGCTTGGCGGCGGGCTTCTTGGCGGGTGCCGCCTTTTTGGCCACCGGCTTTTTGGCGACCGGCTTTTTAGCTACGGGCTTTTTAGCGGGCGCTGCTTTTTTAGCGACCGGCTTTTTAGCCACGACCTTCTTGGCTACGGGCTTCTTGGCTACGGGCTTCTTGGCAGGCGCTGCCTTTTTGGCCACGGGCTTTTTAGCGACCGGCTTTTTGGCCACGACCTTTTTAGCTACGGGCTTCTTGGCGGGCGCTGCTTTTTTGGCGACCGGCTTTTTGGCCACGACCTTTTTAGCTACGGGCTTCTTGGCGGGTGCCGCCTTTTTGGCCACCGGTTTTTTAGCGACCGGCTTTTTGGCTACGGGCTTTTTAGCGGGTGCAGCTTTTTTGGCGACCGGTTTCTTGGCCGCCGGCTTGGCGGCGGGTTTCTTTACTGTTGCCATCTAAACACTCCTTAGAAGTTGGACACATTCACTAATCACTACAGCTTGATGCCACGTGCAGTCAGAATTTGCACTTCCAAAGCGTGGTATCGATAGGCAACAAACCCACCTACATCCCGTTAGAAACGGGCGATACCAAGGCTCCGCTTGGTGAACCTCATTCTAGTTACTTTCGTCGGGCGTTCAATAGATAGTCAAGGGGTGTGCTGATAATTTGCAAAAAAATGTAGCGAGCAAACAAAATGTATCGGGGCGACACAAAAAAACGGTTCTGATCTGGATTGCTTGGTTCATGCAATGTCAATCAATAAGCCGCTCTCCGGCCATTATGTCCTGGATTGTTTCGCGATCACGGATCAAGTTAATTTCATTTTTGCCGATCAGGACTTCCGCAGCGCGTGCACGGGAATTGTAGTTCGATGCCATGCTCATGCCGTAGGCTCCCGCCGAAAGCAGCGCCAGCAAGTCGCCTTCTTCAAGCGCGAGGTCACGCGCAAAGCCAAGAAAATCACCGGTTTCGCAGATCGGGCCGACGATGTCGTAGCGTCTTTTCGGGGCGGGGCGTTCGTTGACGGCAACGATTTCGTGATAGGCCTCATACAGCGCGGGGCGCATCAGGTCGTTCATTGCAGCATCGACGATGGCGAAATTTTTGTCCTCCCCGTGCTTCAGATATTCGACGCGAGTGAGCAGCAGACCGGCGTTGCCAACCAGCGAACGCCCGGGTTCAAGCAGCAGTTTTTCGCGACGTCCGGAAAAACGTGCGGCCAGCGCGTGGCCATAGGCGGCCAGATCGGGCAGCGTCTCGTCACGATAGCGGATGCCGACACCGCCACCGAGGTCGATGTGATGTAGCGTGATTCCTTCGGCCGCAAGAGAGTCGACCAGCGCTAGCACGCGGTCGGCGGCATCGATCAGGGGGGACAGGTCAGTCAGCTGCGAGCCGATGTGGCAGTCGATACCGGTGATTTTCAGGTTTGGCAGGCTGGCCGCCAAACGGTAAAGCGCGGGCGCGTCGGCAATGGGCACGCCGAACTTGTTTTCCTTGAGCCCGGTGGAGATATAGGGATGCGTTTTCGGATCGACATCGGGATTGACGCGGAATGAAACCGGCGCGACCTTGCCGAGATCGCCGGCGACACGGTTGAGCCGGTGCAGTTCGCTGGCCGATTCGACGTTGAAGCAGAGAATGCCGGCATCGAGGGCGGCGTGCATCTCGTCCGTGGTCTTGCCGACGCCGGAGAACACCACCTTTCCGGGATCGCCTCCCGCCGCCAGCACGCGGGCGAGTTCGCCGCCTGAGACGATGTCGAAGCCGGTGCCGAGCCGGGCGAACAGATTCAGGATCGCCAGGCTGGAATTGGCCTTGACCGCATAGCAGATCAGGTGGGGCGTTTGGGTAAAGGCGCTGGCATAAGCTTGGTAGGCGCATTCGAGCGCCTGTCGGGAATAAACATAGAGAGGCGTGCCGAATCGTTCGGCGAGGCTGTCCAGCGCCACGTCTTCGAGATGGAGGCGGCCGTCGATGCGATGCAGGGTATTCAATTGGAAGTCCGTTGCGGGGCAGGGGGTTTTTCGGGAAGATACAGGTCACCCTTCGAGCCGCAGGCCGTCAGACCAAGCCCGCACAGCAACAGGGACACTATATATAGGGTGCGCAGTTTCATGCGCGAAATCTTAGCACGGGACATCATGACGAAAAGCGAAACAAGCGAGGCCGAATTTACTCAGGCCGCCGGTAGCACCCTGGCCCGCATCGAGCAGGCCCTGGAAGATGCCGACCTGGATTTCGAGACGCCGGCAGACGGCATCATCGAGGTCGAGTTCGACGATGGCAGCAAGATCATCATCAACCGCCATGGTGTCGCACGCGAAATATGGGTGGCCGCGCGTTCCGGCGGCTTTCACTTCAAACCGCTGGATGCCGGCTGGGTCGACACCAAGAGCGGTGAGCCGCTCTATGACAAGCTGGCCGCCTTGATTGCCGCGCAGGGCGGCGTCATGGTCCGCTTCTGAGCCCTTGAAAAAGAGCCAGGCGCTCACGTTGTTCGATCTGGTCGAGCGGCTGTCGCTGCTGACCCGGGCCGACTTGCGGCAGGCAGGGGCTGCACAGGGCTTGCAACCGGTGCACCTGCAGGTGCTGTTTTATCTGAACCAGGCTAACCGTTTCAGCAACACGCCGCAGGCGTTGACCGAGTATCTCGGGCTGACCAAGGGGACCGTGTCGCAAACCGTGCTCGTGCTGGCGCGTCGTCGTTTGATTTCTCGGTATGCGGACCCCCGGGATGGCCGGGTGGTGCGGCTGATTCTGGCCGAGGGCGGCACGATGCTGTTGAAGACGCTCAGCGCCGGCGGCGCCTGGCGTGACATCGTACAGACCGCCAGCCCGGCGCGAGTGACCTCTGCGGTAGTCGTGTTGCGGCAGGTGCTGGCCCAGGTTCAGGCGCAAAGCGGCAAGCGCAGTTTTGGTGTTTGCGCCACCTGCCGCCACAACCAGCGGATTGGGCCGCGCAGCTATTTTTGCGGCTTGATGCAGGAAAAACTCAGCAGCCCCGAGGTCCGCCGGATTTGCCGCGAGCACGCGCTGCCGAATGTGAACGCGGCCCCCGCCCTCTCTGTCGAGGCGGCGGGGCGACCTTAAGGCGAGGTCCGCTCAAATGCGCTGGCGCGCGCGCGCGATGGCCGCGCGAACCTGCGCCGGTGCGGTGCCGCCCAGATGGTCGCGGGCGGCGAGCGAACCTTCCAGCGTCAGTACCGCGTAGACATCGTCTGCGATGATCGGGCTGAACGTTTGCAACTCGGCGAGCGACAAATCGGCCAGATCGCGCCCGCTGGTGTCGGCCGCGCGCACGGCACGCGCCACGACTTCGTGCGCATCGCGGAAGGGCACGCCCTTTTTCACCAGATAATCGGCCAGATCGGTCGCTGTGGCGAAGCCCTGCAGCACTGCCGCGCGCATCGCATCGGGCTTCACGGTGACGCCGCGCAGCATGTCGGCGTAGATCGCCAGCGTGTCGGCGAGCGTGTTGACCGTGTCGAACAGCGGTTCCTTGTCTTCCTGATTGTCCTTGTTGTAGGCCAGCGGCTGGCCTTTCATCAGGGTGAGCAGGGCGACCAGATGACCGTTGACCCGGCCGGTCTTGCCGCGCACCAGTTCGGGTACGTCGGGGTTTTTCTTCTGCGGCATGATGCTCGACCCCGTGCAGAAGCGGTCGGCCAGGTCGATGAAGCCGAAACGCGGACTCATCCACAGGATCAGTTCTTCCGACAGGCGCGACAGGTGCGTCATGACCAGGGCGGCCGCGGCGGTAAATTCGATGGCGAAGTCGCGGTCGGAGACGGCGTCGAGCGAGTTCTCGCATACCGCCTCGAAGCCGAGCTGATCCGCGACAAACTGGCGGTCGATCGGGTAGCTGGTGCCGGCCAGCGCGGCGGCGCCGAGCGGCAGGCGGTTGACTCGGTGCCGACAGTCGGTCATGCGCTCGGCATCGCGCGCCAACATCTCGAAATAAGCCAGCAGATGGTGGCCGAAGGTGACCGGCTGTGCTACTTGAAGATGGGTGAAGCCGGGCATCACTGTGCCAGCGTGCTGCTCGGCCAGGTCGACCAGCGAGGTCTGGCAGGCCTTGAGTCCGGTCAGAATGCGGTCGATGGCATCGCGCAGGTAAAGGCGGATATCGGTCGCGACCTGATCGTTGCGGCTGCGGCCGGTGTGAAGGCGCTTGCCGGCATCGCCGATTTTCGCGGTCAATGCCGCTTCGATGTTGAGGTGGACGTCCTCTTTGTCCAGCGACCACACGAACTGGCCGGCACGGATTTCGGCCAGCAGTTCGGCCATGCCGCGCTGGATCGCTTCCAGATCGTCCTTGGACAGGACGCCGACGTGGTGCAACATGGCGGCGTGCGCCAGCGAACCCTGAATATCGAACTCGGCCAGCCGATAATCGAAGGGAATCGACGCGGTGTAGCGCTTGACGATTTCGGAAACCGGTTCGGAAAACCGGCCGGACCAGGCAGCTGGCGCGCCGTCCGGTAGCGAAGATGACGTGCTCATGGGGTGAAATGGGGAATGAAAAGAAAGAATCATAACAATCGTCAGGTTGAATTGCCGAACTTCTGTCATGCGGGCGTGAACCTGCGCATTGCGCTGACGGTGGAAGCCGCCCTGGTGGCGGGCGTGGTGGCGCGTGCATCGGATGTGCAGACATTCTGGGCGGACTTCATCGCCTTGTCGGCGCTGGCGCAACCGGCGTTATTGCTGACGCTGCTCACGCTTTGCGGGGCGGGACGCCGGTTGCGCAGCCTGTCTTATCCGGTCGGAGTGGGGTTCACGTTGTTGCTGGGTGTCGCGGCACCGCTGCTGGCAGCCCTGTGGATGGCGCCGTTGCTGGGGGGCGTGCAGCCATTCTCCCTGCCTGGCCTTGCGGTTTTTTCATTGTTGATCGGGGCCGGCCTGCTGGCCTATTTCAATCTGCGTGCCCGTGCGCTGTCGCCGGCCATCACCGAGGCGCGCCTGCAGGCCCTGCAGGCGCGAATTCGCCCGCATTTTCTGTTCAACAGCCTGAACGCCGTACTCTCGCTGGTGCGCAACGACCCGCGTCGCGCCGAGCATGCGCTGGAAAACATGGCTGATCTGTTCCGGGCCCTGATGAGCAATGCCAGCCAACTGGCGCCGCTGGAGGACGAAGTGGCGCTGACCCGTGCCTATCTGGAGCTGGAACAGCTCAGGCTGGGGGACCGCCTGCAGGTCGTCTGGCATATCGCCAATATGCCGGGCGATGCGCTGATTCCGCCGCTGCTGATCCAGCCGCTGGTTGAAAACGCGGTGTATTACGGCATCGAACCGCAACCCGATGGTGGGGAAATCAGCCTCAATATCTATCGCAGCGGCGACAAGGTTCATGTTGTGGTGCGCAATCCGGTCGCGTCTGGCGCAAGCCACCACAAAGGCAACCACATTGCGCTGGATAATATCCGGGAGCGCTTGCTGTTGCATTTTGATCTCGACGCCCAGCTCAAGTCGGAGCAGCTTGGCTCCGTTTATCAGGTCAATATCGTGATCCCATACACCCGTGAACGCGCCCACTCAACCGCTACGCATCCTCATCGTTGACGACGAGGCACCCGCGCGCCGCCGTTTGCGAGACGTGCTGACCGACTGTGCCGATCAGTTGCCGGTCGATATCGTCGGCGAGGCCGACAACGGGCTGGATGCACTGAACCTGGTCCAGCAGCAGCCGGTCGATGCGGTGCTGCTCGATATCCGCATGCCCGGCATGGATGGTCTCGAATGCGCTGCGCACATCAACCGGCTGGAAAACCCGCCCGCCATCATCTTCAGCACCGCCTACGACATCTACGCCTGTCAGGCATTCGATCTCAATGCCGTTGATTACCTGCTGAAACCGGTGCGAGCAGACCGATTGATGCGAGCCTTGTCGCGAGCGCACCGGCTGAACGCGGCAACGCTCGAAAGCCTGCGCGATGTGCATCCCAAAGTGCGCACCCACCTGTCGGTCAATGAAAAAGGCCGCATCGTCCTGATTCCCGTGGCGGATATTCTCTATCTCAAGGCAGAACTCAAATACGTTACGGTGCGTACGGTTGCCCGTGAATTCCTGATCGAGGAGTCGCTCACCCGGCTCGAAAACGAGTTCGGCGATAGCTTTCTGCGCATCCACCGCAACTGCCTGGTGGCCAGCGCGCGTATCCGTGAAGTGGGCAAACTGCCCGGCGAGGACGAGGGGCATTTCCTGCGTCTGGACGGGCTGGATGAGCGTCTGCCGGTCAGCCGCCGCCAGTATTCAGCCTTCCGGGAAAAACTGAAATCATGAAAAACGAAACATTGAATCTCCTCGAAACCGAGCTGAGCAGCGAAACCGTCTTCAAGGGCCGGCTGATGCACGTCAAATGCGATCGCGTGCGCCTGCCCGACGGCCGCGAATCGACACGCGAATACATCGTCCACCCCGGCGCCGTCGTCGTCATCCCGGTGTTCGACAACGGTGATCTCTTGCTGGAACGTCAGCACCGTTATCCCTTGCATCGCGACTTCATCGAACTGCCGGCCGGCAAGATCGACCCCGGCGAGGACGACCTGACCTGCGCGAAGCGCGAGCTGGAAGAGGAAACCGGTTATACGGCGAGCGAATGGCGCGAAGTCACCACCATCTATCCCTGCATCGGTTATTCCGATGAGCGACTGGCGTTCTATCTGGCGCGTGGGCTCACGGAGGGCGAGCACGGCCGAGACCACGACGAATTCCTGGAAATCCTGCGGGTGCCGTTCGGCGAGGCGATGGACTGGCTGCGCAGCGGCAGGATCTGCGAAACCAAGACCGTGATCGGGCTGTTCTGGCTGGAGAAGATGCTCGACCGCGGCTGGTAAGGCCGGGTTTACGCGGGCGAGTAAGCCAGGTTAGGCGCCAGCCAGCGTTCGGCTTCCGCCAGCGTCCAGCCCTTACGGCGGGCGTAGTCCTCGACCTGGTCGCGCTCGATTTTCGCCACGGCGAAATACTGGCTGTCGGGATGCGACAGGTAGAAGCCCGACACTGCGGCACCCGGCCACATGGCGAAATTCTCGGTCAGCATCACGCCGATTTGGGTCGTCGCGTCGAGCGCCTCGAACAGCGGTGCTTTTTCGCTGTGCTCAGGGCAGGCCGGGTAGCCTGGTGCGGGGCGGATGCCCTGGTATTTTTCCGCGATCAGGTCGGCATTAGCGAGCGCTTCCTCACTGGCGTAACCCCAGAACTCGCGGCGCACGCGCAGATGCAGGTGTTCGGCGAAGGCTTCGGCGAGGCGGTCGCACAGCGACTTAAACAGGATAGCCGAGTAGTCGTCATGCGCGGCCTCGAACGCCTTGGCGCGCTCGTCCTCGCCGATGCCAGCGGTAACCACGAAGGCGCCGAGATAGTCCTTCAGTCCGCTGGCCTTGGGTGCGACGAAGTCGGCGATGCACAGGTTGGCGCGGCCTTCGGGCTTTTTCATTTGCTGGCGCAGGTTGTGCCAGGTCATCAGCACTTTCTCGCGGGATTCGTCGGCGTACACCTCGATGTCGTCGTCGTTCACCGTGTTGGCCGGGAACAGGCCGAACACCGCGCGCGCCTCCACCCAGTTTTCCGCGATCATCATCTGCAGCATGGCCTGGGCATCGTTGTAGAGCTTGGTCGCTTCGGTACCGACCACTTCGTCGCTCAGAATCTTGGGATATTTGCCATGTAGTTCCCACGAGGCGAAGAATGGCGTCCAGTCAATCACCTCGACCAGCTTGGCGAGATCGTAGGCTTTCAGGACATGGCCCCCGGGCTGCTTCGGCACCGGCGGCGTGTAGCTGGTCCAGTCGATTTTGAACTTGTTGGCGCGCGCCTCGGCGAGCTTCAGTCGAACGGTGTCGGACTTGTGTTTCAAGTGGCGCTCGCGCGTGACGGCGTAGTCCGCGCGGATTTCGGCGGCAAAGGCGTCACGCATGTCGTTCGACAGCAGCTGGGTGCAGACGCCGACCGCGCGCGAGGCGTCCTTCACGTACACCACCGGGTGTTGGTAGTTCGGCTCGATCTTCACCGCGGTGTGCGCCATCGAAGTCGTGGCGCCGCCGATCAGCAGCGGAATGGTGAACCCCTGGCGCTGCATTTCCTTCGCCACGTGCGCCATTTCCTCCAGCGAAGGGGTGATGAGGCCGGACAGGCCGATGATGTCGGCCTTGTGCTCGCGCGCGGCGTCGAGAATCTTCTGCGCCGGTACCATCACCCCCAGGTCGACGATGTCGTAGC
>DILD01000044.1 GCA_002424845.1 Thiobacillus denitrificans
CCACCTTCAACGAGGTGAACATGGCACCGGTGAATGAATTGCGCCAGCGCTTCAAGGCCGAGTTCGAAGTCAAGCACGGCATCAAACTCGGCTACATGTCGTTCTTCGTTCGCGCGGTATGCCAGGCGCTGCGGCAGTTTCCGGTCGTCAACGCCGCCATCGACGGTGACGACATCGTGTGGCACGACGACGCGGACATCGGCATCGCGATTTCCAGTCCGCGCGGTCTGGTGGTGCCGATCCTGCGCCGTGCGCAGACGCAGTCGTCGGCTGCCATTGAATCCGCCATTGCCGACTTTGCCCAGCGCGCGCGCGACAACAGACTCACGCTCGAGGATTTGAGCGGTGGCACCTTTACCATCACCAACGGCGGCGTGTTCGGCTCGCTCCTGTCCACGCCCATCCTCAACCCGCCGCAGTCCGCCATCCTGGGCATGCATACCATCCAGGAGCGTCCGGTCGCAGAAAACGGCCAGGTGGTGATTCGACCCATGATGTATCTGGCACTGACGTATGACCATCGTTTGATCGACGGTCGCGATGCCGTCCAGTTTCTGGTGGCGCTGAAGGCGGCGCTGGAAGCGCCCGAATCCCTGCTGCAGGTGTCTTGAGCATGTCGGCATCGCAACAGGCAGACCAGAAGCAACCGGCAAAGAGCCTGATCGAAGTCCGTGATCTGCACTTCTCCTATGAGCACAATGCCGTGCTCAAGGGGATCAATCTCACGATTCCCCGCGGCAAGATTGTCGGCATTCTGGGCGTCAGCGGCTGCGGCAAGTCCACGCTGCTGCGCCACTTTGGCGGCCAGCTCAGGCCATCGCGCGGTAGCGTGATTTTCGATGGCCAGGTGGTTCATGAACTGAACAACACCGACCTCTATGCGTTGCGGCGCAAGATGGGCATGATGTTCCAGGTCAGCGGCCTGTTCAGCGACCTGTCGGTGTTCGACAACATTGCTTACCCGATGCGCGAGCACACCGATCTGCCGGAAGACGTCATCCACGACCTGGTGCTGATGAAGCTGCACGCCGTCGGCCTGCGCGGCGCCCATGCCCTGCGTACCAGCGAACTGTCTGGCGGCATGGAACGTCGCGTGGCGCTGGCGCGGGCGATCGCGCTCGACCCCATGCTGATCATGTACGACGAGCCCTTCGCCGGCCTCGACCCGATCTCGCTCAACACCATCGCCAACCTGATTCGGCGCCTCAACGATGCGCTCGGTCTGACTTCGGTGGTGGTGACCTATGACGTGTCGGAATCGCTGAAAGTCGCCGACATCGTCTATTTCATCCACGAGGGCGTAGTGGTCGCCGAAGGCAATGCCGCCGATATGGCGGACTCCGCCGACGCCTTCGTTCATCAGTTCGTCCATGCCAAACCCGATGGCCCCGTGGCTTTCCAGTATCCGGGCAGGCCCTATGCGGAAGAGCTGGAAATCCCCCGTATGCCAGGATAGGCCGCGCGAATCGACTGCCCGTCTGGCTGAAGGGGGTGAGGTTTATTCCTGCAGCAGCGTCACTCGGGTGCGCGATGTCGCGCGATCGATATCCAGTTGCACCACGCAGTATTCGTTTATTTCGTCGACCGGTGTCGGGTCGTCCGCACAATTGCAGCCGGCGATGATGCCGGTATAGAAAATCCCGGCCTTCACCCCGATCTGTTCACCCGTTGCGTTGACGCTGATGATCATGGCCTGGAAGGGCCGATCAGTGACGTAGCTGCTGGACGACAGCCCTTGCTGCAGTGGCAGGCAGCTGGCATCCATCTGTTCGATTTCCTGTTTGAGAACTGTCTCGAATTCAGGCGTTTCCCATGCACTCATGGCCTTGGTCAGATGGATGGGGGAGGCGGATTTCATCTGCGGGGAGGCGCTCGGTGGCTCAGACATGCGGGAAGTCCGGATTGTGTGCAATTTCCCATGCGAAACCATCCGGATCGATGAAGTAGCCGGAGTAGCCGCCCCAGTCCGTCGGGTGGCCGGGCCGGGTAACGGTGCCGCCACCGATAGCCGCGCGCGCGAGCAGCGCATCCACTTCGGCCGGCGAGCGGACATTGTGTGCCAGTGCAAACCCGCTAAATCCTGAACCAGCCGGGGCCAGTCCGGCATCCTTCGCCAGGTTTTCGCGTGGCCACAGCGCCAGCCAGGTTTGGCCGAGTTCGAAGAAGGTCACCGATGGCGGCGTCTGCAGTTGCGGCAATTCCAGACAGTCCGCGTAAAAGCGAGTGGCGCGTTCAAGGTCGGCGACACCGAGGGTGATCAGGCTGATGCGGGGTTCCATGGCGTCCCTCCTGAAATCAGGTTGAGTGGGGTTGAATGCGGCAAGCGAGCGGTTCCCGTCTCCGATCAGGCCTTGACCAGCAGTGCCTGATAGCGCCCGAGATCCTCGGCCGTATGACAGCAGAAAATCACCTCGCGGATCAGCGGAAAGAGGGGCAGGGTTGCGCACACGGTCATCACCGCAATCTGTGCGGCGGCATCCTTCGGGTAAGCATAGACCCCGGTGCTGATGGCAGGAAATGCCAGCGAACGGAGGCCGTTTTCTGCGGCGACTTCGAGCGAGCGGCGGTAGCACGAGGCCAGCAATTCCGGTTCGCCGCGATTTCCCCCGTGCCAGATCGGACCGACGGTGTGGATCACGGAACGGGCGGGCAGACGGTAGCCTTGGGTGAGCTTTGCGTCGCCCGTCTGGCAGACGCCCAGCGTCCGGCATTCGGCCAGCAGGTGCGGGCCGGCAGCCCGATGGATCGCGCCGTCGACCCCGCCGCCGCCCAGCAGCGACGAATTGGCCGCGTTGACGATGGCATCCACCTTCAGAGTCGTGAGGTCGGCCTGAATGGCGCGTAGCGCGGCGGGCGTGGCAGGCATCCGGAGCAGGGGCGGACGGATCGCGGATCGATCAGGGCGAGGAGGGGGTGTGCCGGGTCAGCATAAAGGCCCGACGGTCGAAGCCGAGCGCATCGGCCCGGGTGAGCAGGGTTTCCCGGATTACCGGATCGAGCCGGGGTGAGCGTGCCAGAATCCAGGCGTACTGGCGGCTTGGCTCGCCGACCAGCACCCAGCGATAGTCCGGGTCGAGCGCCAGTACCTGGTAATCGCCGTAAAAGGGACGGAAGAAACTCACCCGCAGTCTGGCGCCCTGGCTGCCTGCGACCACCTTCGCAATGCCGCGGGCCTGTTCGAGCTCGCCCTTTTCATTGCGACATTGATTGAGTACGGATAGCCGCTCGCCATCCGGGCGATAGATCGCCTGGACATCCGATGCGCACATGGACTGGAAGCGATTCGGCAAGCGCGCGATTTCGTACCAGGTACCGTAATAGCGATCCAGGTCGACGCCTGCGACGGTCGGGAGCGGGGCATGGGAAGTCGTGCAGCCCAGCAGCAGGGCTGCCAGGCTGAAAACGGCAAGGCGTCGAGCGTGCTTCATGAGAAGGCCTTTCAACGGCGAAGCCGCAGGCAGTTGCGGTTGTCCCGGCCGCTCTGGATAAAGCAGGCCGGGACAACCCGGTGAGTTACTTTTCCGTCAGCCGCTTGATCACGCTGGCGGCCCATTCGCGGCCGCCCAGCCCGAACGCCAGCGCAAATGCCAGGCCGATGGCGCCGAAGCCGATCTGGAAGGCGGCGGTCAGCAGATTGGTGCCGATCTCGAGTTGTTCCAGTGCCACGAACACCACGAAAATGATCACCGCATATTCAGCCAGGGTGCTGATGGTGAGCGCGCCCTGCACGCCCATGTTATTGAGGTAGGCGAACACCATGCGGTTGACGAAGCGCGCCACCAGCACGCCGAACACCAGCACCAGGATGGCGACGATGAGGTTGGGGATGTAGAGCACGACCTTGTTGAACAGCTCGGCTACCATGTGCAGGCCCAGGCTGTTGGACACGGTGACGACGACGACGAAAATGATGACCCAGTAAACCAGTTTGGCGAGGATGCGCGACAGCGAAACATCCAGGTTGCCATGCTTGAGGAAGGCCTCGATGCCGGTTTTTTCGGCCAGACTGTCGAAGCGCAGCACATCGAGCATTTTCAATACGCCGGTACGCACCAGGTTGGCGAGCAGCCAGCCGACGAAGAGCAGCAGCAGGGCCGCCAGGAGTTGCGGAACGAAGCCGGCAAGTTGCGTCCAGAAGGTGGTCAGGGAGGCGACGAACACATCGATTTGCTGCTGCATGGGATGCTCCTTGGTTACCGCGAAAAAAGTCATTATAGCGAACGCACGGTGACGGATTTTTTAATCCGGATGAAGCCTTTCGTCATCAAAAGCCGTCTGGCCTGTTCGATTGACGGCTTTGTGCCTACACTGTCGGAAACACTCTCTCACAGACATGCTTGCCCATCCCGATCCAGCCGGATTCCTGCCGCTCGACCAGTTGCCCGAACTGCTTTCCCTGCTGATGCGGCAGGGATATCAATGCCTGGGGCCGGCGCCGGAGCATGGCGCCATCGTCATGCGTCCCCTGCAAACGTCCAGCGATCTGGCGCGCGGTCTTCAGGCCGAGCAGGCGCCTGGCCACTACCGGCTGACACACGATTCGGACAATCGCTACTTTGCCTGGGCTCACGGGCCGCAGGCGATCAAGCCCCATACCTTCGCGCCGCAGGAGTCCGTGTGGCAGGTCGATCGCGATCTGGCCGGCGTGCTGCAATTCAGGCCGGTCATGCCGGAGCCCCCCTTGCAGGCGCTCATCGGCGTGCGCGCCTGCGATCTGGCCGCGCTGGCCTTGCAGGATGCGCACTTCCTGCGCGAAGGCCGGCGCGATCCGCAATATGCGCAGCGGCGCGAACGCCTGTTCCTGGTCGCGGTGCAATGCGCCGTGCCGGCCGCCACCTGTTTTTGTGCGTCCACCGGCGACGGGCCGACGCCGACGGCGGGCTACGACCTTGCGCTGGCGGAACTGGCAGAGGGCTTCGTTACGGTAGCGGGCAGCGAAAAGGGCGCTGCGGTATTGCGTGCACTGAATCTGTCGCCGGCCACGGCCGGCCAGATCGAGACAGCTCGCCAACAGGGTGAACAGGCCGCTGCGGTGCAGACGCGCAGCCTGCCCGGACAGAATCTGCGCGACGCGCTGATGAGCCGGCTTGAGCATCCGCGCTGGGACGAGGTGGCTGCACGTTGTCTGGCCTGCGGTAATTGTACCGCCGTGTGCCCCACCTGTTTCTGCCATGCCGAGACCGATGTGCCGGCGCTCGACGGCGACTCAAGCCGGCACGAGCGGAACTGGGATTCGTGTTTCGGCGAGTCGCACGGTTACCTGCACGGCTTCAATGTGCGATCCGATATTCGCAGCCGCTATCGCCAATGGCTGACCCACAAGCTCGCCACCTGGCACGACCAGTTCGGTCGCGGCGGGTGCGTCGGCTGCGGTCGCTGCATTGCCTGGTGCCCGGTCGGCATCGACCTGACCGAGGAAGTGGCCGCCCTGACGGCCAGCGAGGTCAAGCCATGAACCGGCCCGTTATGCTCGATGCCGGCGCGCCGCACACGGCCACGGTGGTATCGCGCACCCAGGAATCGCCGACCATCTTCACCCTGCAGCTGCGCTTCGACGATGCGGCGCTGCAGGCGGCCTATCGCTTCGCACCGGGCCAGTTCAACATGCTGTATCTCTATGGCGTCGGCGAGGTGCCGATTTCCATCATGTCCGACCCGGAAGAGCGTGGCGTCATCGGCCACACCATCCGTGCGCAGGGCCGGGTCACCCAGGGTCTGGCGGCGCTTCAGCCTGGCGACCGGGTGGGACTGCGCGGTCCGTTCGGGCGCGGCTGGCCGCTGCAGGATGCCGACGGTCACGATGTCGTGCTGGTGACGGGCGGGCTCGGCTGCGCACCGGTGGTGTCGGTCATTCATTACGTGCTGCGACGGCGCGAGCATTTCGGCCGGCTGATCATCATTCAGGGCGTGAAGCATGCCGAGGACCTGATCTGGCGCGAGCAGTACGACCAGTGGGCGACGCTGCCGGACACGCAGGTGCTGGTGGCGGCGAACGAGGGCGCGGCATTCTGGCCCTGGCATGTCGGCCGTGTGACCGAGCTGTTCGAACTCGCCAGCTTCGACCCGAACCGGGCCGTGGCGATGATGTGCGGGCCGGAAGGCATGATGCACGTCGCGGCCAAGAGCCTGCTGGCGCGCGGCTTGCCCGAATCGCATCTCTATCTGAGCATGGAACGCAACATGCAGTGCGCGGTGGGCCGCTGCGGACATTGCCAGTTCGGTGGCGCATTTGTCTGTCGTGACGGCCCGGTGTTCAACTGGGGCGAAGTCAAGGCCTTGCTGGCCCACAAGGGATTTTGATGAAGACGATAGCCGCTTCTGCCGTCCGTCCGCGTGTCGCAGTCCACAAGTTCAGTTCCTGTGACGGTTGTCAGCTTGCCTTTCTCAATCTCGGTGAGGACCTGCTGACGCTCGCCAGTCGGGTCGACCTGGTTCACTTTGCCGAAGCCGGTCCGCTCGATCCGGATACCGAGGTGGATGTCGCCTTCGTCGAAGGCAGCGTGTCGACCCCGGAGGACACCGAGCGCATCCGGCAGATTCGCGCGCACAGCAGGCTGCTGATCGCCATTGGCGCGTGCGCTACCTCGGGCGGCATCCAGGGCCTGCGCAACGGCGTGTTCGATTCGCAATGGGTGACACAGATCTACAGCCATCCCGAGGCGATAGCCAGCCTGGAACGCTCGACGCCGATTGCAAGCCACGTCAAGGTGGACTTCGAATTGTGGGGCTGCCCGGTCAGCGGCCCGCAGATGCTGGCGGTGGTGAATTCGCTGCTGCTCGGCGTGGCCCCGCGCGACAATGCCGACAAGGTGTGCACCGAATGCAAGCGCCGGGGCTATCCCTGCGTCATGGTCACCCACGGCATCGCCTGCATGGGGCCGGTGACGCGCGCCGGTTGCGGCGCGCTGTGCCCCAGCCTCGGCCGCGACTGCTATGGCTGCTACGGTCCGGCGGAAAACGCCAACACCGACGCGCTGGCGGCGCGGTTCGCCGGCCTGGGCCTCGATTCCGTGGCCGTCGTGCAGCGTTTCCAGTCGATCAACAGCCAGGCGCCGGTGTTTCTGGCGGCAGCGAACAAGATCAGGGTGAGCGGCAATGACTGAGCAGAAGCGAACCGTGGCAATCCACGTGCCCGTGCCCGTGCTCGCGCGAGTGGAAGGCGAGGGTGCGCTCGACTTGCGCATCGACGATGGCGACATCAGCGAGCTGCGCCTGCGTATTTTCGAACCGCCGCGCTTCTTCGAGAAATTCCTCGAAGGGCGTCACTACACGGAAATCCCGGATCTCGTCGCGCGCATTTGCGGTATCTGCCCGGTTGCCTATCAGGTCA
>DILD01000055.1 GCA_002424845.1 Thiobacillus denitrificans
GCTGTCCGCGAGCTTGCCAGTCGCGTCGTGCGCACACTGCAGGAAATCCGCCGACCAGTATCTGGCCACGGTCACATCAGGATCGAAAGAGCCGGAGACGAAATGTTCCGGCCCAAAATGGACGGGTATGAGGTGTGGGTGGTGGAGTATGGCGTTGAGGTTTATCTCGGCGAACTCGAGCCAGCAGGCGTAACACCCACCGAGATTTATTTCGGCATGACACCGGCCATTGGCCCGAATCACGTGCCGGATTACGAGCGTATAGCATGAGCTTCGATTTTGCGGAACTCGAGCGACGCCTGTCCAATCTGGCGCGCATCGGAACAATCGCCGAAGCCGACTACTGCAAGGCACTCGTCCGCGTGCGCAGCGACGGCTTCACCACCGAATGGTTGCCGTGGATCACGCGCCGCGCAGGCGGCGACATCGACTGGTGGGCACCAGAGGTCGGCGAACAGGTTTTGGTCATTGCCCCGTCTGGGCTCATGGAGGATGCGTTCGTCCTTCCTGCGCTGTACTCGAACAGCAAGCCGGAGCCGGAACAATCACCAGACCGACATACCACGCGCTACGCCAATGGCGACGTGGTCACCCACGACCGCAGCAACGGATCGTGGTTTATCCAGTGCGCCGGAGAAATCACCGTTCAGGCCGGCGGCCCGGTGACCATCATTGCCGCCGGCCCGGTTCTGGTGCAGGCGCCATCGGTCACGCTGGACACCCCGCAAACTACCTGCACTGGGAACCTCACAGTAGCAAAGAGCCTGGCCGTGCAAGGCGCTGGCGGTGGCACATCAACGCGCATCACCGGCAATATCGAAATGGTGGGGAATATCGCCGTGGACGGCAGCATCAACGCCAGCGGCAGCATCATCGACGCGGGCGGAAACACCAACCACCACTCGCATTGACGCGCCGGAAATCCCGCCGACAGACTTTTAAAGCCTCACAAGTCAGCATGGCCGCATTCTCAACCAGAGGAGCAGCCCAATGCCTGAACAATTTCTCCACGGCGTAGAAGTAGTCGAACTCGACTACGGCGCCCGACCCATTTCAACCGTCCGGTCGAGCGTCATCGGCTTGATTGGCACCGCGCCCGATTCGCAGCCGCAGACTACCGCAAGCCTGAGTACCGGCACAATGGCTGCCAACAACGCGCTAACCTTCACCGCCGTCAGCGCTGGCGCCATCGGCAACACGGTGTCCGTCAAAATGCGCAACCCGCAGGCCAACAGCGCCGCGCTCTCGGTGACCGTGAATGGCTCGGCCATCGTCGTTAATCTGGCGACCGATGCGGCAGGCGTCATCACATCGACCGCAACTGCCGTCAAGGCCGCAATTGACGTCAAGGCGGAGGCCGCTGCACTGGTGAGTGTTGCCAATACGGGCGCATCAAACGGTTCAGGCATCGTTGCGGCAAGCAATACCACGCTCTTCCTCGCTGGCGGTAACGACGAGGCATTCCCACTCAACGTGCCCGTGCTGGTCGCCGGGAGCCGCCTCGAAGCGGCCAAACTCGGCACAGCCGGAACGCTGCCCGCCGCAATCGACGCCATCTTCGACCAGGCCGGCGCCATGGTTGTTGTTGTTCGCGTTGATGCCGGCGTCGATGCAGCAGCCACCAAGAGCAACATCATCGGCGGCGTCGATGTTTCCACCGGGCAATACAAGGGCGTCCAGGCATTCCTCGGCGCCGAGAGCATCGTCAAGGTTCAGCCGAAGATTCTGATCGCCCCTGGCTTCTCGAATGACATGGCTGTCGTCTCCGAAATGCTCGGCATCGCCGACCGCCTCCGTGCCGTCATCTTGGCGGATGGCCCGAACACCACCGACCAGGCCGCTATTGGCTACCGCGAGCAATTCGGCTCCGCCCGCGTTTATGTGGTCGATCCGTGGGTCAAGGTTTGGGACACCGAGGCCAATGCCGAGGCGCTGCAACCAGCTTCCGCTCGCGTTGCCGGCATGATCGCCCGCTCCGACAATGACCGAGGCTTCTGGTGGTCGCCATCGAACACCGAAATGTACGGCATTACCGGCACCGCGCGCTCGGTCGACTTCACGCTTGGCGATGTCAACGCCCGCGCCAACTACCTCAACGAAAACGAGGTGGCCACGATCATCCAGAAAGACGGCTACCGCCTGTGGGGCAATCGCACCTGTTCCGCCGACCCGAAGTGGGCCTTCCTGCCCGTGCGCCGCACAGCAGACATGATCAACGAGTCGATGCTGCGCGCCCACATGTGGGCCGTCGACCGCAATATCACCAAGACCTACGTCCAGGACGTTCTCGAAGGCGTCAATTCCTACCTGCGCCACCTGACGGCGGTCGGTGCCATTCTCGGCGGCAAGGCATGGGCCGACCCGGCGCTGAACACCCCGGATCAGATCAGCCAGGGCAAGGTGTATTTCGACTTCGACTTCACGCCGCCATATCCGGCCGAGCACATCACCTTCCGCTCGCGCCTCGTCAATGACTACATCGAGGAAATCTTCAAATGATCGCCGACATCCTGTACGACCTGAATCTGTTTGTCGATGGCCGTGGCTATGCCGGCCGCGTCAAGGAAATCAAGCTCCCGACCATCAAGCCGAAAATGATGGGCTACCAGGCCGGCGGCATGGCCGCCGAAGTCGACGTCCCCATGGGGCGCTTCGAGAAGCTGGAAGCAGAGGCTACCTTGTACGCGTTCGACAAGAACGTTCTCAATCTTATGCGCGTCCTTCCTGGCGAGCAGTTCGCCTTCACGGCACGCGGCTCAAAAGTCAGCGACGACGGCACGAAAAAGCCGGTCGTTGTAACCATGCGCGGTCTGCTGTCCGAGGTCGACATGGACGCCTGGAAGCCGGGTGACGAAATGCCGCTCAAGCTCAAGATGAGCCTGCGCTATTACAAGCTCGAGGATGACGGCACCGTGGTCTATGAAATCGACCCAGTGAACTACAAGGCTGTCGTCAACGGCAAGGATCAACTCGAAACCACCCGCCAGCACCTGGCGATCTAACCGGAGATCAACCATGAAAAAGCAATACACCGCCCTGAAGTCTTTTGCGCACGAAAATACCTACTGCGAAAAAGGCGCCACCGTTGAACTGACCGATAAGCAAGCCGAGTTCCTCCTGGCCGGCGAGTTTGTCGAGATCGTCAAGGCCGCCGAGCCTGTCGCCGCGCCCGCTACCAAGGTCAAGAAAACCGAAGGGGCCGCGCAATGAGTGAGCGCAGCACGATTGCGCTGGATCATCCTATCGAGGCGGATGGCGTTCGCCTCGAGCGGCTGACCATTCGGCGCCCCAAGGTGCGCGATCTGCTGACTGCCAACAAGTCTGGCGGCGGCGACGAGGTTGCGCGTGAAATCCGCCTGTTTGCCAACCTCTGCGAAGTTGCGCCGGATGTTATCGAAGACCTCGATATGGCCGACTACGGAAAGCTGCAGGATGCTTACGCGGGTTTTACGTCAGGCTCGC
>DILD01000090.1 GCA_002424845.1 Thiobacillus denitrificans
ACGTAGACGGTGTTGGCGCCTTCGGCCGGGGTGAAGCTGCTGGTCCAGTCGGTGCCGTTGGTGCTGTACTCGACCGTGGCACCGGCCTCGACGCCGGTGATGCTGAGCGCACCGTTGCTGGTGATCAGGTCCGAGCCGCTGCTGCCGGTGTCGCTGGTGAGCGCCACGGACGGAGCCGCGACCTGGGTGTCGAGCGTGAAGCTCAGCGTGCTGCTGCCGGAGACATTGCCTGCGGTGTCGGTCTGACGGACGTAGACGGTGTTGGCGCCTTCGGTCGGGGTGAAGCTGTTGCTCCAGGTGGTGCCGTTAGTACTGTATTCCACGGTAGCGCCGGTTTCGATGCCGGTCACGCTCAGGGCGCCATCGCGGGTGATCAGGTCGCTCGCGCTGCTGCCGGTGTCGCTGGCGAGCGCCACGCTGGGCGCGTTCGGCGGCGTAACGTCAGTCGCCGAGGTGGAGCCGGCAATGTCATTTTCTTCATTCGAGAAGGTTGAATATTCAAACTCATAGGGGCTGGTGTCGGTATTCTCAACGAGGCGCAGCAATTGCACGAAGCTGTCTGTTTCGTCATTGATGCCGCCTTGCAGACCGGCTTCGGTGGCATCAAGCAGGTCGTCAATATTCTGGCCTTGCTGCAAAGCCTGGATGATGCGGCCGGCCTCGCCAGCGGGCAGGGCGGCTTCAAGTATGTCGGGACGCGTATTGGGCGAGGTTTCGGCGCCGAATTTGAAGCTTTCGTTGGGCAGAAGATTGAGCGGCAAGCCATCCAGCTGGATCAGCTGCACTTTGCCGTCCGCAAGCGTAATGATGGTTTCGCCTTCGAACAGGACGTCACCCGCCTTGAGGGGGCGGATTTCGCCTGCCGCGTTGCGGGCAAACGCCTGACCTTCGACCGAGATGACCGTGGCGACGGGCTGAAGCTCGATATTGCCTTCGAAGGTGAAGCTTTCGTTGGCCAGGAGTTCCAGCATCTGGCCGTCCAGCTGGACCAGTTGGACGCTGCCGTTTTCCAGGGTAAAGACGGTTTCGCCTTCCAGCACGATGTCCCCGACCTTGAGAGGCCTGACCTCGCCAGCCGCGTTGCGGGCGAACACCTGTCCGTCTACCGCGATAACCGTTGCAGCTGTCTGAAATGTCGAAGAACTCGTAACCATGGCGCTGGCCTTATGATGGATTCACACGCCGGATTTGGCGCTTATATAAATCACTCTACGGCAGCACGCGGGGATTGGGTATTGGACTGAAGTACAGGGTCAGGCGGCGGCTTTTTTGGCTGGGCGCGGCGGATCTTCGATGCCGTTGACCAGGAGCGAGAGCTGCATGCGATCGCGTACGCCGAGTTTCTCGAAAATGGCGCTCAGGTGGGCTTTCACGGTGCGCTCGGTAATCCCCATCAGGCGGGCGATTTCCTTGTTGGCCGCGCCTTGTGAGACCGCCAGCGCGACTTGGCGTTCACGCTGGCTCAGGATGTCCAGAGCGGGGTGTGCGGTCTTGCCGCCGCGTGCGGCCAAACCCTGCATTAACCGCCGCATGAGTTGCGGGCCGACCCACAGGCCACCTTTGGCAACGACGCTCGCCACCTGTTTCAGCACGGCGGGCAGGGCGATGGCACTGCAATAGCCCGATGCCCCGGCGCCCAGCGCAGCCAGCCCTTGTGCGTCCTGCGGAAGATTGGACAGCACGACAACAGGCACATCCTGCGCCACGGCCTTGACCGCGCTCACCCACGAGGCCGCGGTCTGGTCGTCGCCGGCGACATGCAGCCAGATGACCGATGCCTCAGCCAATGTTGCAGGGTCGGCGATGCGTTTTTTCTGGCCGCGGATCAGGCGGGCGTTGGGAAACGCTTCCTGCCATTGCGGAAGCGGTTGCACGCGTGCCGTGATGAACAAGGGGTGCTTCATACGGCTAGCGTTCGGTGAGAGCGTGGGTTTTGGCTCGGGTGACCGGCTTGAGCAAATAGGCGAGGATGCTCTTTCTGCCGGTCATGATGTCCACTTCCGCCACCATCCCCGGGATGATCGGCATGGACTTGCCCAGCGAGGTTTGCAGGGTTTTGACACGCACCAGATAGAAGGCGTTGCCTTCGTCATCGACGACGGTGTCCGCTGCAATATGTTCAATTTCGGCTTCCAGTCCGCCATAGATCGCGAAATCGTAGGCCGTGAAACGTACGGTCGCTTTTTGGCCGGGCCGCAGGAAGGCGATGTCTTTGGGCAGAATCCTCGCCTCCAGCAGCAGGGCGTCTTCCGTCGGGACGACCTCCAGGATTTCCTGCCCGGGCTGCAATACGCCGCCGACCGTCGTGACCAGCAGGCGCTTGATCGTGCCTTTGACCGGCGATCGGATGTTGGTGTGTTCGACGCGGTCGCTCAACGCCGTGCTGCCTTCGGAAAGGCTGTTCAGCTTGGACACGGTTTCGGCGAGCTCATTGCGCATCTGGTTGCGAAAGACGATTTCCAGTTCCTGGATCTTGCGCGAAGCTTCGTTGATGGCGGACTGAATGCGCTGGGCCTGGGCAGCGGCCTGATCGCGTTCGCCCCGGTAGCGGCCGACATCGCGTTCCAGCCTGAGCAGTTCGACATCCGAAACCGCGCCGGTCGCGGCCAGCGGTTTGGTCATCGCAAGCTCGCGGGACGTGAGGTCGTAGCCTTGCGCGGCCTGCACCTGGCGCGACTGGATTTCAACCAGCTCCTGCCTGCGCTGCGCCAGTTGCTGGCGGGCAATGCTGAGCTGCGCTTCCAGCTCATTGCGGCGCGCGTTGTACATGCTGCGCTCTTCTTCGACCAGCTTGGGATCTTCCTTCATGATTTCGGGAGGCAGGACGAACGGCGTGTTTTCAGCCAGGGCGCGCAGCCGTGCCGCTTTGGCCTGCAGTGCCAGGTACTGCACGCGGTTTTCACGCAAGGAGGAGACAAAGCGCGTTTCATCAATGCGAAATAGCGACTGGCCTGCTTCGACCATCTGGCCTTCGCGTACCAGGATTTCGGACACGATGCCGCCATCAACCGCCTGGATGACCTGCACCTGACGCGAGGGAATCACCTTGCCGCTGCCCCGCGTGACCTCATCCACGGTGGCGAATGAGGCCCACACCAGAAAGGCCAGAAGCATGACCCCGATCACGCGCAGCAGGTAACGCGCGCGCAGCGGCTCCTGTTCGAGTCGTGCCCAGTCGGCATCAGCGGCCCAGCCCGCCGACTCCTCCGGCTGCGGGGGAATCCATTTCGAAAACAGGCGATCCAGCAGCGGCCGCGTGGGTTTGGTCAGAACCGTGGATCTGTCCATCAGGCGGGCTATGGCAGCAAACAGTCTGGATTTCATGATGCTTTTCCGATGCGCCCCTGGCGCAGCGCCTCAACCACCTGGGCCTTGGGTCCGTCTGCCACGATTTTTCCGGCGTCGATGACGATGATGCGCTCGACGAGATCCAGTAGCGAGGTGCGATGCGTGACCACGAGCAGTGTCTTGCCGGCGGCAAAATCCTGCATCCGCTGCTTGATGCCTTCCTCGCTGGAGTGGTCCATCGACCCGGTCGGCTCGTCCATCAGCAGGATGGGCGGCTCGTTGATGGCGGCGCGTGCGATGGCTACCGCTTGCCGCTGCCCCCCGGAAAGCGATTCGCCGCGTTCGCCTACCGTCATGTCGAATCCCTTGGGATGACTGTTGACGAAGTCGAGGATGCCAGCCACTTCGGCGGCACGCAGGACGGCAGCGTCGTCAGCCATGGGGGCGGCGATGGTCAGGTTGTCGCGCAGGCTGCCATAGAACAGCGTGACATCCTGCGGCACATAGCCGATGTTGCGTCGCAGTTCGGCCGGATCGAGCTGGCGCAGATCGATGCCATCGACCAGAACGGCCCCCGCAGTGGGTTGATACAGCCCGAGAATGAGCTTTTCCAGGGTGGTTTTGCCGGAGCCTACGCGACCGAGGATGCCCACATGTTCGCCGGCGCGGATTTTCAGCGAGACCCCGCGCAGTGCGGCAACGTCTTCGCCGGGATAGCTGAAGTCGACGTCCTTGAATTCGATGTCGCCGGTGAAATGCTGGCGGGAGACGAAATTCGAATCCGCGGGCCGTTCGACCGGTTGCTGCAGGATTCCGTCCAGCGACTGCAGGGCGGTTGCGGCATTGTGATACTGGGTAAGCAGGCCGGCAACCTGGCCGATCGGCGCCATGGTGCGCGATGCCAGCATGGTGCTGGCGATCAGTCCGCCCAGCGTCAGCTGATTGTCGGCAATCAGATACACGCCAACCACGACAACCATCACATTCACGGTTTGCTGGGCCCACATGGTGCTGTTGATGGTGGACGACGACAGCAATCGCAGCTGCGCCGCTGTGCGCGACAGAAAAGCCGCGCTCGATTCCCACTTGCGCTGCATCACGCCTTCGGCGCCCAGTGCCTTGATGGCTTCCAGCCCGACCAGGCTTTCGACCAGGGTGGCGTTGCGCAGTGCGCCGGCACGGTAGGTGGTTTCCGAGAGTTCGTGCATTTTGTGGTGCACGGTCAGCGCATAGAGCAGCACCAGCAGAATGCCGGCCAGGATGGGCAGGATCAGCGGCCAGGCGATCCAGCCGATCACAATCAGGAAAATCAGGGCAAAGGGCAGGTCGATAAAGGCGGTGACGGTGGCCGAGGTGATGAAGTCGCGAACCGTTTCGAAGGAACGCAGGTTGGCGGCGAACGAGCCTGCGGAGAGCGGGCGGTTTTCCAGGCGCAGGCCCAGCACGCGTCCCATGATGTAGGCGGAAAGTTTGATGTCTACCCGGCTGCCGGCCAGGTCGAGGAAATAACCGCGCATGGTGCGCAGCACCACATCCGCCACCAGTACGAGCATCAAGCCACCCGCCAGCACCCACAGCGTTTCGACCGCCTGGTTGGGCACCACGCGGTCATACACGTTCATGGTGAACAGGGGCAGGGCAACGGCGAACAGATTGATCAGAAAAGCCGCCAGCATTACATCCCGGTACAACCGGCGATTCTCGGCCAGCGTGCCCCAGAACCAGTGGCGATGCTTGACGCTGCCGACTTCCGGCGTACGGGCGTCGAAGCGGAACTCGGGGCGGGCAAAAATGGCATAGCCGGCATAGCGGGCAGCCAGTTCGTCGCGCGGCAGGGTGGTTTCGGCCTCCCCCAGGTCGGGGAAGATCAGGCGGGCGGTCTGGCCATTGTCCTGCCAGCCCAGCAACACGCAGGCTTCATCTTCGTTGAGCAGAAGCACGGCAGGAAACAGGGCCGTATTAAGCGCCTCCAGCGGCTTGCGTACCACGTTGCTGGAAAAGCCCGCACGCTTGGCGGCCCGGCCGAACAGTGAAGGCGTCAAACGGTTGTTGATCAGCGGCAGGCCGTCGATCGCGCCTTCCCGGGTCAGGGTGGCGCCATGTGCCCGAACCACCAGCAGCAAGCATTCGAGCAGGCTATCCGGCCCCTGGTGGCGTGGCGTCACCGGAGGGGCGGACAAAGTTGCGTCGGTTTCGTTTGGTGACACTGGGGGTTTATCCACAATCTGTCTTTACCAAAATTGGATCACTATCCTCTAAGTCTAGATTCTATAGTGCTTTTGGCGACTTTTTCTGCCGACTCTTCAAGTCGGTGAGGTTTGTGGCGAAAAAGAAAAAGCCCGGCCAATCGGCCGGGCTTTCTCAGTGTGTGGTGCGCCCGAAGAGATTCGAACTCCTGACCCCTTGGTTCGTAGCCAAGTACTCTATCCAGCTGAGCTACGGGCGCTTTGAAGGTTGCGCATTATACGCATATTTAGCATCGATGAAAGATGCCATACAACACCTGATTCGATTTGGCGGAGACGGAGGGATTCGAACCCTCGATGCAGGTTTAAGCCCGCATGCTCCCTTAGCAGGGGAGTACCTTCAACCTCTCGGCCACGTCTCCGAACCGCCGCGCATTGTATCGGAATGCGCGGCGGAAAGCCACCTTATATCGCGGCTTTGTCGAGTTCGAAGGCCTGATGCAGGGCGCGCACGGCGAGTTCCATGTACTTGTCCTCGACCACGACCGAGATCTTGATTTCGGAAGTGGAGATCATCTGCAGGTTGATGTTTTCTTTCGACAGGGTCTCGAACATCCTGCGCGCGATGCCGACGTGCGAGCGCATGCCGACGCCGACGATGGAAACCTTGGCGATCTTGTCGTCGCCGGTGACTTCGCGCGCGCCGATGGCCGCGGCGTTGGCTTTGACGATGTCCATGGCCTTGGAGAAATCGTTGCGGTGCACGGTGAAGGTGAAGTCGGTGGTTTTTTCGTGGCCGACGTTCTGCACGATCATGTCGACGTCGATGTTGGCGTCGGCGACCGGGCCGAGGATCTGGTAGGCGATGCCGGGCTGGTCGGGCACGCCGACCACGGTGA
>DILD01000061.1 GCA_002424845.1 Thiobacillus denitrificans
GCGAATGCGATCACGTTGTCGCCGGCCACCAGATACGACGTGATGTTCGCGAACGAGTTATTGGCGTAGCCGTTATGGTCGCTGACAACCTGAACGCCGTTGATGAACAGGTCGCCGTCGTCATCGAAGCCATTGTTGACGAAAGCGTCCAGCGGAAGGGTGGCCAGATTGAAAATCCCCCTGGCCCACATCTGGGTCTCCGAGGTGGAGTATTGCCCGCCCGAACTCCAGATACCCTTGGCCAGGTAACCGGGAAGATAGTCGGCCACGTTGTAGAGCACGGTGGCCGATTCCCATGCCGAATCGTCGAACGCCGCATTGCTGTTCCAGTCGGCGGCGACAGGGGCGGCGGCCGTCACCTTCCAGGACGCGCCGGTTGAAATCAGGACCGTCGCCGAACTTGAAGTCGCCACGCCAAGCAGCCCGAGGCAGAGCGCCGCTGCACGGAGCGCCGTCTTCGAATCCGCCTTGAAAGCCTGAGCGGGGAATAGATAAAAAGCCATGTCAGTTGCTCCCTTGAGAAATCCAACCCTACCGCTAATTGATATGTATTCGTAAGGGCGACGGCAGCGGTGAACCCGCGCCCGAAACATTGGTTTTAAGAGCAATTTCCACGCCCAAACCATAAGCCCATGTTTCCAATAGGGAACCTCTCCGGCCCGCTTGCATCCCGGCGGGGCCGTGTAAAGATTGCCGACAAATGCCTCCTGCATTCATGAGCTTTCGAGCGATGCGTGGCCGGCAGGACAATCAGTCGGAAGTGTCGAAGGGCCAGGTTGATCTGAGCGTTCATTCCGGAACAAACCCAGCGGCAACGGGGTCGGATTTCCACATGGGCGGCTGCCACGCCAGGATGCCGGGCAGACGACGCCCAGCCATCGTGAAAGGAGCCGTCAAATGACCAACGCCGTCCAAAACGAAGCGCCGCGGCAGGGCAGGGCTCTGCCCGATACGACACTGGCATCGGCCAGCCCACAAGAAATCCTCAACCATCCCGCCCTCACGCAGAAAGAAAAAATCGAGCTGCTGCGCTCCAGGCAATATGACGCCGCCGAGATTGCGGTCGCCGAAGAAGAAGGCATGCAGGGACCGGAGAACGACCAGATGCGGGACATTCTCCTGGCCCTCGCCCAACTTGCGGAGGGCGGACCCGACGAGCCGGTGGCGCCCACCAAGCAGCATGGCCATCCCTGAGCGTCGATCATGCCTGTCGCGTGATATTTGGCGAAGCCACCCCATGGGGTAGATTCCGAACCGGTATGGCAGCACGGCCCATGTACTGCTCGGCAGTATGAATCCGTGGTCTGTCCCCTATTGCTGCCCCGGCAACCCGGCGTTCACTGTCCCCGCAGAACCCCGGCTATCCGCTGCATATCGGATTCGAGAATGGCCTCGACGTCCAGGGTGATCGCAAGCTCGTCCCCGACGACCATGCCGCCCCGGTCCAGGGGCGCGTTCCAGCTCACACCGAAGTGATGGCGGTTGATCGTCGCGGTGGCGACGAAGCCGATGCGGCTCGTCGGCCCCAGATCCTTTCCGCCTTCCCAGTAGGGACACTGCCAGCGGCCCAGGTAGCGGGTGGCCAGAACGACCGGACGCGTCACGCCGCGGAGGGTGAGACCGCCCGTGACATTGAAATCGGCTCCGCCCACACAGCGGACCTCGGTGCTGCGGAAGGCAATGTCCGGATATTTCTCCACATTCAAAAAGTCCGCGCCGCGCAGGTGCGCATCGCGCTCATCGTCCCCCGTCCAGATGCCCGCCGCATTGAACGTCGCCTCGACAGCGGCGGCGTCCGCCGGATTGTCCGGATCGAAGTCGATGTTGCCATGCACCTTCTTGAACAGGCCGCGCATGTGCGAAACCATCATGTGCCGCACCGCAAACTCCGCGGCGGAGTGCCCTGGTTCGAATATCCACTTGGCCATTTCCAGTCCCTCCATCCATCCCACGATGCCCTCGTCAGCCCCAAGTATAGGAACCGAGGCGGGTCGACGACGGCTTGCCGAGAAGCCGTGGTATGCCCTATTCCACCTTGCGCCACGCGGGTGAAGGCGCGACAGGCGTTGGACGAGAGGGTGCGCCGGGCTGGGGATATTCGGCATAATGCGCAACCCAACCTCTTCACCCATCGGCCTCGCGATACGGCGGCCGAACCATTAGCCGACCGAACCATGCTTCCTTCCATCGAACACCGACTCGCCGCCGAGATCGCGGCCAAACCTGTGCAGGTTGCCGCTGCCATTGCCTTGCTGGACGAAGGCGCGACGGTGCCGTTCATCTCGCGCTATCGCAAGGAGGCGACCGGCGGCCTGGACGACGCGCAGCTGCGCCTGCTGGAAGACCGGCTGGGCTATCTGCGCGAACTGGAAGACCGCCGCGCCGCCATCATCGAATCGATCACCGAGCAGAACAAGATGACGCCTGATCTGCTCAAGGCCATCTCGCTGGCCCCGGACAAGACGCAGCTGGAAGACCTGTATCTGCCGTACAAGCCGAAGCGCCGCACCAAGGCGCAGATCGCGCTGGAAGCGGGGCTGGAGCCGCTGGCGGACGCCCTGCTGTCCAACCCAATGCTGAATCCGGACGAGGAGGCGGCCAGGTATCTGCGCGAGCCCTTCACCACCGAGCAGGGCGACAACCCCGGCGTACCTGATACGAAGGCCGCGCTCGACGGCGCGCGGCAGATCCTGATGGAGCGCTTCGCCGAAGATGCCGGCCTGCTGCAATCCCTGCGCGAATACGTGCAGGCGCACGGCGTGGTGGAATCCAAAGTGCTGGAAGGCAAGCACGATGCGGCGGAAAAGTACGCCGACTATTTCGACTACGCCGAATCCATCCACACCATTCCTTCGCACCGCGCGCTGGCGGTGTTCCGCGGACGGCGCGAGGACATGCTGGACGTGCGGCTGCGCCTGGACAGCGAGGAGGAAAGACCCGCCTGGAGCGCGCCGCACAACCCGTGCGAGACGCGCATCGCCAGCCGCTTCGGCATCCAGGATCAGAACCGCCCCGCCGACCGCTGGCTGATGGACACCGCGCGCTGGACCTGGCGCGTGAAGCTGTCCATGCATCTGGAGACGGAACTGATGACCGCGCTGCGCAGCCGCGCCGAGACCGAGGCCATCCACGTCTTCGCGCGCAACCTCAAGGACCTGTTGCTGGCAGCGCCCGCCGGGCCGCGCGCCACCATGGGGCTCGACCCCGGCATCCGCACCGGCGTGAAAGTGGCGGTGGTGGATGAGACCGGCAAGGTGGTGGACACCGCCGTGATCTATCCGCACCCGCCGAGGAACGACTGGGACGGTTCGCTGCACACGCTCGCCCGGCTGGCCGAGAAGCATCGCGTGGCGGTGATCTCCATCGGCAACGGCACCGCATCAAGAGAAACAGACAAGCTGGCGCGCGACCTGATCAAACTGCGCCCGGAACTGAAGCTGACCAGCGTGGTGGTGTCCGAGGCCGGCGCGTCGGTGTATTCCGCGTCCGAATTCGCCTCGCGCGAATTGCCCGACATGGACGTCTCGCTGCGCGGCGCGGTATCCATCGCGCGCCGCCTGCAGGACCCGCTGGCCGAGCTGGTGAAGATCGATCCCAAATCCATCGGCGTCGGCCAGTACCAGCACGACGTCAGCCAGTTCCAGTTGGCGCGTTCGCTCGATGCGGTGGTGGAAGACTGCGTCAACGCCGTGGGCGTCGACGTCAACACGGCCTCGGTGCCCTTGCTGGCGCGCGTGTCCGGCTTGAGCAACAGCGTGGCGCAGGCCATCGTCAGCCACCGCGACTCCCGGGGCAGGTTCGCCAGCCGTGCGCAGCTGCGCGACGTGCCGCGCCTGGGCGAGAAGACCTTCGAGCAGGCGGCCGGCTTCCTGCGCATCATGGACGGCAACGACCCGCTCGACGCCTCCGCCGTGCACCCCGAATCGTATCCGCTGGTGCAAACGATCCTCGCCGACATCAAGCAGGACATCAAGGGCGTGATCGGCAACAGCAGCCTGCTGAAATCGCTCAACCCGGCCCAATACGCCAACGCGCAATTCGGCCTCCCCACCATCACCGACATCCTCAAGGAACTGGAAAAACCCGGCCGCGACCCGCGCCCCGAATTCACCACCGCGAGCTTCAGGGACGGCGTGGAAACCCTGGCCGACCTGAAGCCCGACATGATCCTGGAAGGCGTCGTCACCAACGTGGCGGCGTTCGGCGCCTTCGTCGACATCGGCGTGCATCAGGATGGCCTGGTCCACATCTCGGCGCTGTCCAACAGCTTCGTCAAAGACCCGCACAGCGTGGTCAAGGCCGGGCAGATCGTGAAAGTGAAAGTGCTGGAAGTGGACGCGAAGCGCAAACGCATCGCGCTGACCATGCGGTTGACCGATGCGGCAGACAAGACAGGTGAAAAGCCCCAAACGGCCCAGCGACCGCAGCGGGACAATCGCGGTCAGGGCAAACCGGCAGGCGGCAAACCGAACCGTGCGCCCGCTTCGGCGCCGATGGGCGGCGCCATGGCGGCGGCGTTTTCGAAGTTGAAGGAGTGAGTTCGTTTTCCAAATAGCAAAAGGCAAAATCCGATTGCGTCACTGGGCAAGCTGCTGACGCTGATACTCCATTCGTTTCATTTCAAGGTAATCGTCCCGTTCGACTTCATGCAGCTGGCCGGCGTATTGATCAGCGCTGTGATACCACTTCTGAAATCGTCGTTCCAACTGATCCTCGGGCGATGTGGTCAACGCGTCAAAATAGGCATCGATAGCCAGGTAATAGCGCATGGTATTGCGCTCCACCACGCCGCGTACCCCTTTGATATAAACAGGGCGGCCATCGGGCAGTGTTTCCGTGACGGTAAAACCGACCTTATCCCTGCCGGTTGTCGTCAGATAGACCCGCATCGCAAGGCGACCGATCAAGCCAAACTCATAGGCATAGGTGACATGCAGAAAGGTGCGCCCATCATCAAGCGATGCGGCTTCAATCCAGATGCGATAGTCATGGGTGCTCAAGGGTCCGTCGTCGGCATTGAGTTCCAGCGCGAAATACTCCGGCGTCGTGACGACCGCCCGATAGTTGAAATCGAGACGATAGGCATCTTCCAGCGGCTGAAAGAATTTCCTGCCGATATTGACGGTAAGGACCGTGCCGTCCTCGCCTCTGGAAGCATGACAGTATTTGACGTTGATGTGCAGTATCAGCACATCGCACCAATGCGCAGGGTTGTTGAGCGCCCCGTTGACGATGTCGAACGGGTAATCGACCACAGCGTAGATTTCGCCCTTCAAATGGGTCGACGATTGCGAAGAATCAAGATAGAGCGCCCGTTGAAACGGGTTATTGCGCAGCTGCTCGCCCAATTCCGCGTACTTCGCCCGTAGCGGCTCGACGGATATGTCCGATACGGCAGCAAAGGACTTCCCGCTTGCGAGCCCTACGCCGCAGACAAGCACAAACATCAACATCCGTAGCGGCGGCCTTGCCCTGAATGCCTGGCTAAAACGCATAGTCACATCCTCTCGATCGCGCCGGTTTCATTTCTGGCGGAATTCGAACTTGTAATAATGCGCGTTGAGGTGGGTCGCCACCTCCTCGACTTCTTCCTTGCCCCAGTGCAAGTGCAAAGCGTTTGCCCAGTACAACACCTGCCCCCGCAGTTCCGCCTGCGATCGGGTACGGCGGTTGCCACGGATGTGAACGACACTGTCGTGGCAGGACATGCAGTGATTCTCGTAAAGCATCTGGCCGCGGGACGGCACCGGCGGCGTAACCCGTTCTTGCCGGAGTTCACTCATCAGCGGCGCTTCTTTCTCCTGGGCCGGCGACGCAGGCAGCGTGCGTGGAGCGGCCCAAGCCGGGATAACGAACCCCAGCGAAAGCAGCGCAGCATAAACAATGATTTTTGTCCGCATGAAGCACCCTGATCGATGAAAGGCGATGATTTGCCACAAGACGTACGTCAGGTTCCAGATGGCGATGTCCGATTCCGTCTTATTACTGTAGTGCAAGCGAAAGGGGGCAGCGTGAGCCACCCCCTTTTTTAATGCGAAAACCATGGTCACTCACGGCCCCCATCCGGTCCTTGTCAGGCTCCGAACCAGAAGGAATTGCCCT
>DILD01000040.1 GCA_002424845.1 Thiobacillus denitrificans
GTTAGTTCAATCTGGCCTTTTTAATTTTCACCCATGGCATCGTGGGGGTCGATAACCATTGGGCCGGGGTTGCTTGCCAGGATGGCAGAATGTCGCTATTAGGCTGAATTTATTGTTACTGACTGCGGTACCCGATATGGCAATAAGCGTTGGGAAGACGATGGGGGTGGTTGCCTTGGTGGCCTTGGTCGTGAGCTGGCCCATGGTCCGGTCTGCCAAGTCCAAGTGGGATGCCGAACGTGACAGGGAGCATGCCGAGACCCGGCAACGGGTCCAGGACTACGCCAGGATGAACGAGGAGCTGGGCATACGCAGCCCTTTCCCGCCTAAGCACATGCTTGACAAGCAGAAGGCGGAGGCCCGGAAATTCGGCGGTGGCGGAGGTGAGCCGGTGTTCGAGGGCGCAGCCTCTGCGTTTGGCCCTACCTTCATGGATGTTGAAGCCAGTTACCCGGGCCTGCAAAGGTGTCGGGACATCGTCAGGTCGCTTGGCACCAGCAGCAAGGATGTTCGGATATTCGTCAACGGCAAGACCGCCCATCGCAAGAAGGCCTGGCAGCTGTGCGGGCACAGTACCAACAAGATTCGGGTAGTGCGCGGATAAGGTCTCTTGCGTCCTGAAGGAAGTTACCGTGCGGGCACAAACCCTGTAACCCTTACACAGCGTTACCCCAGCCAGGCGCGGATAAAATAGGTCGCCAGTCCAGCCGGGGAATCAACGGGGCCAGTCTGAACTGACCCATTCCGCATCCGCGTACACATATCCAAATCTTTCCAAAGGAAACAACCGTCCCAAACAAGCCCGTGTCGGGACGTTCAAGATTCAAAGAAGTTGACACGATTGCGCCCGTATTCCTTCGCTTGATACATCGCCTTATCCGCCCACTTGAGTATATCTTCCTGGCTGGCTTCGTGATCAATGAACAGCACCACGCCGATACTCGATGTGCAATGATGCTCCACCGTGATTGCCACATCGCCCTCCGGCTTGCGCGACAGCAAATAAGGCTCGGCCAGCGTGGCGCGGATTTTTTCAGCGACTATGCCGGCCTGCGCAGTGGATAACGCTTTATCCGCATCCAGCTCACTGAGCATCACCACGAACTCATCGCCGCCGAAACGCGCGACGGTGTCCATTTCACGCACGCAACGGGTGAGGCGATGCGCCACTTCCAGCAGCAGCAAATCGCCCACATCATGCCCGTGCGTATCATTGAGCGGTTTGAAGTTGTCCAAATCGAGGAACATCACCGCGCCATAACGGCCGCTGCGTTTGCTGACGGCCATCGCTTGCCCCAAGCGGTCGTTTAACAGGCGGCGATTGGCCAGTTGCGTCAAGGTGTCATGGAAAGCAAAACTGCGAATTTGATTCTCGCTTTCACGCAAGGCACGGGTAATTTTTTCGTTTTCCTGCAATGCCGCTTCCAGCGCATCGGTGCGGCGGCGCACCTGATCTTCAAGGGTAATCGCCGTATGGAACAGGTTGAAATCCGTACCCTGGATGCTCGCGTTGCGTTCGGCGCGATTCATCAGCGCCTGGATGATCTTGTTCAGGCGCGCGATCTCGGCATGCAATGCCTGCACGCCCGGTTCCGCCTGGTCAGGCATTGCGCGCCCCTGTATTTGTTCCCTGGGTATCCGGCTCCGGCGCGGCGCCAATGGCACAGCCGGTAAGGGTCTGGTTAACGTGCACGCCGTGGAATTGTTCTCCATAACTGCTGAAGCCGATAGTATTGTTGCGCCGAAAAATCTCAGCTACACGGTCTTTCAAGCCATTCTGGGAAATCTCCAGATTACGCAGAATGCAATCGCAGCCGAAAACAAGCTGGGGCGGCCCGATTGAAGCCCGTATCTTGTCGAAAGTCTGCTCCAGGTTTCTCACCAGATCCACGCCATGCGCCACCCTGAGTACCACCCCTTCCTCGATGGCGCAATAGAAAGTCAGGGTGCCGTCTGGATTGGCCTTCTGAATGGAGCGCACATAGTCCGTACCGTCTATCATGACCACGACGGGCGAAGCGGCAAAACGCAGGGGATTGAGATCATGCACATCAACACCCAGCAGCCGGGCGTACTCTGCGGCAGCAGGCAGCCCGTTGATCTCCTTGACGATGCGCCCGGCGGGATCGGCTTCCGTGACCACCAAGCGTTCATCGGTGGAAACAAAATGCTGGGTCTTGAATAGGCTGAAGGGCAAAGAGGTGTTGATCAGGATCAATGCGGCGCTGTCGGAATGGAAGCGGCCATCGCAATAAACATAGGTCTTGGCGAATTGCAGGTCGTCGCCCGCCGAGCCGCCGAATAGCGCGATCTTGTCTAACGCATGCTGCAACGCATGGGCCACCGGCTCCTCGCGCACGGACATCCCGTCAATCAGCAGCAGCGCGAAGCTGTTATCCGGGCTGGTGTCCGGTGCTTTGCTTTCAAGCCGCTGCAACAGGTTTTGGGCAAAGTCATGCCCTCTGGCGATATCGAACTGGCCCAAATGATCCAGCAACCCGCTGACCGCCACGCAACTGCCCGCCGGAAAACTTGCCCCCGACAGGCTATGTGACCGGTAACCGGCTGGCCCGATTTCCCCGGCCGTGGTGCAGCCCACCACTTGAATCCCGGCAAACAAACGGCCCATTTCCGCAGCCAGCACATCAAGGTCATATTCGCTGGAGCAGAAGAAAATCACCAGCGCCATGTCCGGTTGCGCCACTGCGGTGTGAAATTCCGCCACCGCCTGACGAGCCTCCGTTGCAGTGGACTGCGCTGTACGAATACTTTGAATACTCATATTGACCCCCTCCGTTTGGATGCCAAAACCGACGTCCCCCAGCTTTCAGAAGCACTCGGCTTTAGCGTCCGGGGGCAATGTGGCATTCCCCGCCAGTTGCCTGGCGTAGGCTGATGGTGTCAAACCACCCAGCGCTTTCTTCGGTCGCTCCTCGTTGTATTCACGCCGCCGACCACTTTGGCGTGGGCCAGGCTGACGAACCCGTGCCCGTTCAGACACTCATCCCGCAAACGCCCGTTGAATGATTCAATATAGGCATTCTGGTTGGGCTTGCCCGGTTCGATCAGGAACAACCTCACACCGTGCGCATGCGCCCAGTTCCGCACCGCCCAACCACATATCCGAATAAAGGGACGCTACCCTTATTCCCCCCCTTCAAAGCAACGGGACAATCCATTCAAAGCTCAAGGGTGTCTACTGAAGCGGCGATTCACCAATTTCAAAAAACAGCCCTATGTTCGCCAGCGCACGGAACCAATAAGCGCATTAATTTAGTCTTCATCAACGGGTCAGCAAAACATCTGGAAACACGATTCCAGGATGCCCTTCAAACTTTGCTCGAATTCACAATTAATAGGAGCATGATCATGCGTGCAACCCCTTTTCTTTTCAGCGCCATCGGAGCGATTCTGATGTCTAGCGGAATTGTCACCGCGTACGCAGCCGAAGGCGTTTTCTACGATCCATCCAACGGCGCCAGCCCGACCGGGAAAACGAGTGGCTATGAGCTTTACAGGACGATCGGCTGTCCGGGCCGCGATCTCCTCGGCGTTCCCTGTCCGGTACCCGTGCAGGTTGCTGCAACGCCTGCACCTGAGCCTGCCTACGTTGCGCCGGCTGCACCGGTTTATGTCGCGCCTGTACCCGCCCCCATGCCCCCGCAAAAACTGGTGCTTAAGGGCGTGAATTTTGATTTCGATAAATCCACCCTGCGTCAGGAAGACATCGCCATCATCGACCGCGATGTCACTGTCCTGGATAACTGGGGCAATGTGAACATCGAAGTGGCCGGCCACACGGACAGCCGCGGCAGTGATGCATACAACCTGAATCTGTCCCGACAGCGGGCTGAAACCGTTCGCAACTACCTGATCAACAAAGGTATCGCTGCTGACCGCCTGACAGCCAAGGGATATGGCGAATCCCAGCCGATTGCCGACAATGCCACGGACGAGGGTCGCTTCCAGAACCGTCGCGTCGAACTGATACCGCTGAAATAATAGCGCTTCCATTTCGGCTGATTACGGGGACTTCGGTCCCCGTAATCATGTCGGGCAACCAAGGGAACGCCACCCTTACCCGCCCCCCTTCCGAAGCAACGGGGTCGGGGCTTTCAATCCAGTACGTCAATGAGAACAATAGAAAGCAAACCATGATTTTCTCACCATGCTTTCGCACCTCCCTATAGCTCGTCCCGCAGGCTATCAGCGACAATAGCCAATGAGCCCCCCTGTAAACGACGTAGCATGCAAACCCTTTTCTCCCTGATCGAATCCCCCTTCCACCCTGATTTCAGTGCCTTGTATCAGCAACTGGGCATTGCGGCGGAGCGTTTCGACTCGGCCCGCAATCTTCACCGGGCCTTGCAGAAACAGCCGCCGGATTTCTTCGTGGGGGAATTCATTTACGGCTGGGGTAACAATTACGCCGGCGCAAACGTCTCCAATCTGGATGTTACCCTCAGGTCCCTGCAACGCTTTGCGCCGCAGGCGAAGATGATCGTGTTCATGCATCCCCGCGAAGAACCCCATATCGGCAAGCTGCTGGAACTGTTTCCCATCCATGCCGTGCTGACCTATCCGGTGACCGCGCAAGCGATGCAGGCAGCGCTATCAGACACCCGTCAATGAGCATCATCCCATTCCAGGCGCTGACCTGCCCGCTGGACGGCCTGCCTTTGCATTGCAACGGTTCCGCCTGGACCTGCGCGTCCGGCCACAGTTTCGACATCGCCAGCCAGGGCTATACGCATCTGTTGCCGGTGCAAAACAAACGCTCGCGCGATCCGGGCGACAGCAAGGAGATGATCGCGGCGCGGCGGCGTTTTCTGACGGCCGGCTTTTACCAGCCGATTGCCGCTGCGGTGAGCCGGGCCGTGCTGGCCGATCTGCCCGCTGGCGCAACCGGCAGCTGCCTCGATGCCGGTTGCGGCGAGGGTTACTACCTGCGCCAGCTCGCGGCAACGGTTCCTGACAAACAAACGCTGGCGCTGCTGGGGCTGGATATTTCCAAGTGGGCCGTGCTGTCGGCGGCGAAACAGGACAAACAAGTCAACTGGGTGGTGGGCAGCAACGCCAAGCTGCCGGTGCTGTCGGGCACGCTCGATCGCGTGCTGTGCATGTTCGGCTTCCCGGTGTATCCCGAGTTTGCGCGGGTGCTGAAGCCGGGCGGCCGACTGCTGCAGGTCGATGCCGGGCCGGACCATCTGCGCGAACTGCGCGAAATCATCTACCCCAGCCTGAAACCGGAACGCACGGCCGAGATGCCAACACCCGAAGGCTTCAGCCGCTTGCCGACGGAAACGCTCCGCTTCTCGATCGAACTGACCAACGCCGGGCAGATAGCCGATCTGCTGACCATGACGCCGCATCTCTACCGCGCCAGCGCCGAAGGCCGCGACAAGGCCGCTGCGTTGACGGCGCTGTCGCTCAGCGTGGAGGCGCGGCTGACGGGTTTTGAGCGAGGCCGGGATTAGACAATGTTTTGATGAACGGACTTGCCATTTGGCATGCGATTGAATACGGTTAGACATACACCCCTCTGCTCAATGAAAGCCCCGGATCATGAAGTATCTGATTAGCGTTGTGAGTCTCTGCCTGGCCGGATGCGGCACGCTGCTGCCACGCGGCGATCATGCCATCGAAGGCCCCTGGAAAAGCTTCGAGGAAGCGCAGCAGACTTTCGATGCGATCACGCCCTACCAGACCCGGCGCGAAGACCTGAAAAAGCTGGGCCTGGACCTCGTCAAGACACCGAACATCACGCTGCTCAACTATTCGGACGTGGTGAACCGCTTCGTGCCCGGCACGGCGGTCAATTCAGTCGAACTCGACGCGGGGGTCAGCGATTGCATCAATGCCAAAATGGCCTGCAAGGGATTCGAGATCGATCAGCGGCACATCAAACGCAACCGTATCGGGAGTTTCTGGGCCGACTTCCTGAATTTCAAACGCCAGACCGACGTGGCCGGCTGGCACTTCAAGGGCATGCTGCTCATCAAGGACGACGTGGTGGTGTACAAGCTGACTGGCGGCCAGCCCCTGATCCATGAAATCGAACACCACACGAACCCGCTCGGGCCGCTGCAGGGCATCGGCGAATCCAGTCTGCGTTATTCCCGCTAGCGCCGGGGTGCCCGAATCCGGGAAACCGGATCGGCGGCAATCCGATGCCCAACGGATCAGTTGGGCGGCATCAGCCCCTTGAGCGCATCCATGAGCCCCTCCATGTTCACTGCGCCGCCAGCACTGCCAAACGACTGTTTGCCGTCGGCCTTGGCGTAGCCGGCGGGAATCTCGAACAGCGACGCGGGAATGGGGGCGGCGGAAAAACGAATCACTTCATAAAACGTGACTTTTCCGTCTTCCTGAGACTCGGCCTCCATCGCCAGCAGCATGCCTTCCGGCATCTTGCCCATACCGGTCTGGCGCGGAAGCAGGTCTCCAACAAGGCGCTGCCACATCATGGTGCCCTGCTCCATTTCCCCGCGCGCTTTAGCCGGATAGTTGGCAAACTGCGCCTTGCTGTAGGCCTTGTCGAATTGCGCGAGGTCGCGCTGGATCCTGGTCGTCGTCTCGGATGAAGACGCAAGCCAGACGACCATTCCGTCACGGGGCGTTTCCCTGCAGCCCATGCGGTAGCCCGCGGCGGACAGCCCAGCGAGGGGCCGTGCACCGGGAAGCTTTTTCAGTTCGGGCGTGCATGCTTCGCCCTCGGACGCATCGCTCGTGCTTTCTTCACGGGAAACGCCCGAAGTGCGCGCCGACGGCTGGTAGGGCAATGCGATGGGGGTTTCCTCGTAGGTTTTGGTTTTCGGATTGAGCGTCCATTCCACGCCCTTGTCGACGCGGGTAATGACGGTTTGCTTGCCAACGAAAGGCATCTCGTATTCCTTGCGCTGCATCAGGCCGGAAGTCCATGTCCTGGCCGGCGCCTGCGACATGAGCAGCGTGTGTTCCATATAGCTGTCCGCCAAAGCCGCGGACCCCGCCAAAGACAGAAAAGCGCCCCCCACCAGCATCGATACCCTGACCATTGCCACTCCTTTTTTATGATGTACTGTTGCAATACTAGCAGCCTGCCGGACTTGAAGAATCGAAGCGAAAATTCGGCTGGGCGAGGGCAGATTTTGACGATTTCGCCGGGCAATAGTCGTTCTATTGCCCAAGAAAGCGGCGAAATATGAACCGGCCAGGCGGATTTGCAGCCGATTTACTTCAAGTCCGACAGGCTGCTAGGGAAATGGACCGCCGGGAAAACACAAGGGATGCCGGCAATCTCTGGTCGGGCATTGCCCCACCCTTGTTCCATGCGTGCGGGCAACGCCCCATCGGGGCCTCTACCCGCTAAACTTGCCATCGTTGCCGCGAACAGCCTGCTTCAGCATGTCTGATCGAAGCATTGTGCAAACCAACCGGATCGCCCCTTTTTTACTTCACCACCATGACCCAGCCCCAAGCCATCCAACTCGACGCCGCCCATTTCGATGCCAAGGCCCGCCAATGGGACGAGAACCCGGTATTCCGGGAACGCGGACTCAAAATCGCCGACGCCATCCGCGAGGCGGTGCCCTTGCATCAACAGATGCGCGCGCTCGACTACGGCTGCGGCACCGGCCTGCTGTCTTTCCCGCTCAGGGACGAACTCGGCGCGATGCTGCTGGCGGACAGTTCGGGTGGCATGCTGGAGGTGGTGAAGGAGAAAATCGCCGCGCAAGGTGTGAGCAACATGACGACGCTGCAGCTGGACCTGCTGATCGACCCGCCGCCGCAGCGTTTCGACCTGATCGTCACCTCGATGACGCTGCATCACGTGCCCGACACCGACCAGATCCTGCGCGTTTTCCACGACCTGCTGCAGCCCGGCGGCTATCTGTGCATCGCCGATCTGGATCAGGAAGACGGCTCGTTCCACGGGATTGAAGTCGACGTGCACCACGGCTTCGACCGCGCGGATTTGAGCCGGCGCGCTGCGCTGGCGGGGTTTGCCGATATCCGGTTCCAGACCGTGTTCAGCATTGCCAAAGAACAGGCCGCGGGGCCGCGCGATTACCCGGTTTTCCTGATGACGGCCCGGCGCACCCGCCCGTAAGCGGCGCCCTTCGGAAGGCCCGGAACGATATGGCCGACCCGCCATGCAACAGACGATGCATGGCGCTATTGCCGCGATTCAGCACTCAGGACACAGTCATGACCCAACCGACCGTTTATCACATCCCCGTCTGCCCGTTCTGCCAACGCCTGGAAATCCTGCTGGCGCTGAAAGGCCGGCAAGACGAGGTCAAATTTCAGGCGATCGATATCACCCGGCCGCGCTCCGAAGCGCTGCTGGCCAAGACGCATGGCACCACGGCGCTGCCGGTTCTGGAAACGTCCGACGGACACATCATCAAGGAAAGCCTGGTGATCCTGCAGTATCTGGAGGATGTTTTTCCACAGCCGCCGGTAGCCCAGCGCGACCCTTACCGGCGCGCGGTGGAAAACATGCTGACGCGGATGGATGGCGAGTTTTTCAGCCAGGGGTATGCGTGGGTGATGAACCAGGACCCGCAGCGCCGGGCTGCCCTGAGGGACAGCATGCTGAAACAGTATGCGCAGCTGAACGATTTTCTGCAGCAACACGCACCGGGCGGTCCGTTTCTGTTCGAGGCATTCGGCTGGGCGGAGACGGTTTTCACCCCCTTCTTCCAGCGCTTCTGGTTTCTGGAGTATTACGAAAACTTCGAGCTGCCCGACGAGCCGCGCTTTGCGCGCGTGCGCGCATGGATCGCCGCCTGCCTCGCGCACCCAGCGGCGCAGCAGGTGACGAAGGAAGAAATCGTGAAGGTCTATTACGACTATGCAAAAGGCGCGGGCAACGGCTCATTGCTTCCGGGTCGGGGCAAATCGAGCATGGCGTTCGAGCCCGACTGGAGAACCCGTCCGTGGCCGCCGAGGAACAAGTACGAACACAGCGCGACCGATGCGGAGTTGGGGTTGTGATGCGTCTGGCTGGTCAGGCACACTGACCGCAGCGTGCCTGCTCCGAGTCCCCTTTACCCCGCCCGGATGGATCAGCCCAGGTGGTGGGCGGTTTTCGCCGCGGCCATGCCTGCGCCCGCATGGCCGAGGCTATAGGGCACGCTGACGAAAGCCACGGTAAAAACCAGCAGCAGCGTACCAAGAATGGTGGTTGCGAGTTTTTGTACGAAGTCCATTGCGATTCTCCTGAGATTCGACGCCGATGCGTCCATGGCAGGCAGAATAGCGATGGCAGATTAAATGCAGCTTAAGCCCTGAAAAAGCCGCCTCTTCTCGATATGCCCGCCCGGACCTTCCTGTCTTGTACCTGAATGCGGAGAGATAGCGAGACTTCCAGATCGTCACGGATGATGGCCAAGAAAAGCCACAAACTCGTCGGCCGGTAAGGGCCGGCTATAAAGATAGCCTTGGACGATGTCGCACTTCAGGTTCCGTAGATATTCCATCTGATCGGTCTTCTCGACACCCTCTGCCACCACTTTAAGCCCCAGCGTGTGAGCCAGGGCAATGATGGCGGAAGCGATCGAGGCACTCCCCTGGTCGCCATCGATATCAGCCACGAAAGATCGATCAATTTTGAGTGTATTCAAGGGGAAGCGCTTGAGGTAACCCAAGCTGGAATAGCCCGTTCCGAAATCATCTACCGACAGGCTGAATCCCATCCTGCTCAGTTCGCCCAGCAGAATGGCGGCTTCATCCGGGCTGCGCATCAGGCAGCTCTCGGTGATTTCCAGTTCGACAAGGCTCGGCGGCAAGCCATAGTCGAACAGGGCGGTCGCAATCATCTCGACGATATTGTGCTGTTGAAACTGACGCGGCGACAGATTGACCGAGACGACCATATTGGTCAGCCCTGCCTCGATCCAGGTGCGCTGCTGGGCGCATACCTGGCGTATTACCCACTCTCCGATGGGGACAATCAATCCCGACTCTTCCGCCATGGGAATGAAGTCGGCTGGTGAAACCAAACCATGCTGGGGATGATGCCAACGCAATAACGCCTCCGCAGCCACAACCCGACCGCTCTCCACCTCTATCTGGGGCTGATAATGAAGTCTCAGTTCGTCGCCCTTGATGGCGTTGCGCAGGTCGTTCTCCAGAAGCAGACGCCCTACCGCATTGGCGTTCATTTCCCGGGAATAAAAACGGAATTCATTGCGTCCCGCCTCCTTGGCCCGATACATGGCCGTATCGGCATTTTTCAGCAAACTGGATGCATCTTTGCCGTCAGCGGGGTAAATGCTGATTCCAATACTGGCGGTCACCGAGAGTGCATGCCCCTCCACCAGAACAGGCGCCTGCAGAGCTGTCAGTAGATTGGGCAGCACCTGTGTAATATCGGATTCCCGCGAGATTTCCGTCAGGATTACGACGAACTCATCGCCCCCCACCCGTGCCACCGTGTCCGCCTTGCGTATCGTACCTTGCAGACGCTGCGCCAGCGTACGGATCAGAATATCGCCCGCGGCATGACCCAGGCTGTCGTTGATATTCTTGAAACGATCCAGATCCAGAAACAGGATTCCCACCTTCCGTTTCATGCGCTCGGCGCGGCCAATAGCCTGCTCGATACGATCCTGCAACAGGCTGCGGTTGGGCAGACTCGTAAGCGCATCGTGGGTAGCCATGTGCATCAGGTCTTCTTCAGCACGTTTCTTCTCGCTGATGTCGTTCTGCACCCCGACGAAATGAGTAACCGTGCCGTTATCGGCCCGAACCGGCGCCACAAACAACTCGTTCCAGAAAGGCCTGCCATCCTTGCGGTAATTCCGCAGCACGACGCGAGCCTCCTGCCTGTCCTCAATGGCCTTTTGCAAGATCAATGTGCCAGCCTGATCGCGATCGTCTCCATGCAAAAAACGGCAATTCCTGCCCAGGGTTTCCGCAGCGCTATATCCGGTGATGCGCTCGAACGCCTCATTGACATAAACAACGGGATTATCCGGTTGTAGGCAATCCGTGATGATGATGCCATTGGCACTCGACTCAAGTGCGCGTTGCGCCAAAAGGAGTGATGTCTCGGTACGTTTACGGACCGAAATATCCTCCACCACGGAGATGAAATATTTGGGCTGTCCATCCTGCGTACGCACCAGGGATTCCGTATGATCGACCCAGAGCACGCTGCCGTCCTTGCACAGACAACGCTTTTCAAGGGAGTAGTTTTCGATCAAACCATCAATCAGCTGGCGCTGAAATTCCAGGTTCTGCTCCAGATCGTCCGGATGGGTGATGTCCTGAAACCGGATATGGAGTAATTCTTCATGGGTGTATCCCGCGATTTCGCACAACTTGCTGTTGACACGCAGCCAGTGTCCGTCCAGCGCCAGATGCGCAATCCCCACGGCAGCTTGCTGAAACGTGGCACGGAAACGCTCCTCGCTTTCCCGCATGGATTCCTCGGCCAGCATGCGCGCGCTGACATCGCGTGACACCGCGACCAGCATGGGACGCCCCATGGAACGAAACCCCCGTAACGCAACCTCCACGGGGAACGCACTGCCATTCTTGTGCCTGCACAGCGCGGACATACGCCCGGACTTCGACGGCGAAGCCAGAATCGCATCCAGATGCTGCGTCAGGGCTTCTTCGGAATAATCGGGCGTGATGGCAGACGGCCCCATTTCAAGTAACTCCTGGCGCGAATACCCCAGCCGCGTACACGCCGACTCGTTCATGTCGACGAAACGCATGCTGGCCCGATCGATCAAATATATCGCGTCTTCCGTGGCATCAAGCGCTGTCCGAAAGCGCTCCAGATGCTGTGCCGCGCGAATGCTCTCGGTCTCGTCCTGCATCTGGATAATCAGGGCAGGTTTCTCGTCGATCGAAGTGGCCGACATCGTCAGCTTGAGGATGCGCCCGTCCAGCTCGGGCAGCGGGCCGAGCTCCAGGGATCGCGCACCCTCCCGGGCTGCCATCACCTCCCGGGCAGTGGACTCAAGCTCCCAGCCTGCAAACAATTGATCCAGCTGCCGGCCTGTGACCGGGGCCGAATCTTCCAGACCCAATATGGCGCGTGCGGCCAAATTAAGCGTACGCAGGTGCAACTGCTCGTCCAGCACCAGCAGACCGCTCGGAACAGTGGCGATCACCTGGTCCGCGTAATGCTTCAATTCCTGCAGCGCCTTCATGTCGGACTGGAAATAACTGTCCAGTGCGAGTCCCATATCGAACAGCACGACCTTCAGCAAAGAGTCGTAGGTGTCCAGAAAGCGCTTGGCATCTCCCCCGCACTGCTCCCAGGCCAGGGGCATCAGCCCGGACAGGTATTTGCGGTAAGCGCCGATGTACCACTTGGGATCGAGGCCGATGCGATGATGCACCTGGCCGACCAGCAAACGATTGGCCACATAGTCGTCGCCATAATCGCCCTCGGTCAGGCGGCTGAAATAGGCGCTTTGAGAACGCCGCAGCTGATCGATCGTTTGCTCGTCCGGCAACAGATGGCGCAGCGGCTCGAAGTTGAGCAAATGGGCGTAGAAGGAGTCGGCGAAGCCGTAGCCCAACGGCTCCAGTGCATTGTGCAGGTCACGCAGACGCGCCGTGTCCGCCTGCGTAAATTCGAGAAAATGCTTGCGTTCCTCGATGTCGCGCGCATCGTGAAGCTGCCCGGCACCCGTGGCCGAAACGGATGGTCCGGCATACTTCATGCCGCGCCCCCGATTGCAGGCTTGACATACTGCGCACCGGCCCGAGGCGAACCACTCCCGTGCCCCTCCCTCAGGCGGCCGGTCGAGACGTGTCGTGTAATCGTGGCCGCAAGGCCCTTTTTTTCGTGCAAAACACCCATTGAACGCTCCGGCTCGGCAAGAGATCGTTCCAACGGGGTTTGGGTTGGAATGTTTCTGTTAATTACAACTGACATTCTTGATATTTTTTCAGCGTTGTCCAGCACTATTTGAAGTCCACGCCGATTGCCTGGCATGCGCGACGTCTTCCATGAAGGGGGTACCCTCGCAGTTGCGCCGCATGGAATCCTGCATCAAAGGGAAACACCGTTGCGCCCAGCCAGCTTCGCCCGATAAAGCGCCGCATCGGCCGACTTGATCAGGGTTTCCAGCGTATCCCCCTTGTTCATTCTGGCCACTCCGAGCGAGATCGTGATCGAAGGCAGGCGCGCACCGTCCGTGTCCAGAATGGGTGCGTTTTCCACCGCGACACGAAGCCGCTCGGCCACCGCGACTGCCTGTCCCAGGTTCGCATCGGGGAGCAGGATGGCGAACTCCTCGCCGCCGTAACGGGCTGCGAGTTCGTTCGGGCGAATACGCTCGGACAGGGTCTTGCCCAGGGCGCGGAGCGCGCAATCGCCTCCCGCATGACCATGCGTATCGTTGTAACGCTTGAAATGATCGACATCCAGCATGATCAGGATGGCACCAAGCCCCTCTTTCGAGCGACGCGCAATCTGGCGCGTGAAGGTTTCCTCCATCCAGCGGCGATTATGCAGCCCGGTCAGTGCGTCCACGCTGGCGTCTTGCTGGAATTTCCGCTGCAACTGGAGGCTCTGGGCCAGTTTCTTCTCTGCCTGCTTGCGTGCGGTAATGTCGCGCACCAGGCCGACAAACAAAGGGCGGCCATCAATCAGCGCTTCGTTCACGGCGATATCCATGGAAAAGATGCTGCCATCCTTGCGCCGGCCGAGCACCTCACGCCCGATGCCGATAATCTTGCGCTTGCCGCCGGCACGATATCGCTGCATGTGGTTGTCATGTTCGACGCGATCCGGTTCAGTCATCAGCATGCTGATGTTGCGGCCCTGCACTTCATCGATCCGATATCCGAATATCTTCTGGAAAGCCGGATTGACCAGTTCGATCTGTCCCCGCTCATCCGCCATGACAATGCCATCCACCACGGTGTCAAAAATCGCCTGCAACTCCGCTTGCGTCTTTTGCAAATCCGCCTGCTGGGCGATGAGACAGGAGTCGGTCTTCTTCAACAAGCCCAACAGGAAAACCATCAACAGGGCCAGAACGGCCGCCGATACCGTGGCGGCCACCACGACGATTTTCCGGAAGGCGGCTTGCTGAGCGGAGATGTCCAGCATGATCAGCAAATGACCCACCGCCCGTCCGGAAGCGTCTTTGATGGGCGCGGCGGCGGCCCGCCAGGATCGTCCACCCGCGCTTTCCTCCAGATTCAATTGCGCCGAATCGTGTTCAGCCAGATATTGATTCAGCATCCCGGTGGGCATTGGCCACAGGGATGCGTAGGTCAGCACATCATCGGGGAAGTCATTCCAGCCGAATTCACGGCCGACCAGCTTCATGCCGGTTTCCCAGGCTTCCCGACTCAACACCTCCTTGTGAATGGCTACCGCCACCTCGACCCCGTCAGGTCGATGAAGACCGGCCAGAATGTCCTCGATCTCCTTGCCCAGCTCAACATATCCGATCAGTTCTCCCTGGGAAAAGACGGGTTGCACCACTCGCAGCGTAAGCAAGCCAAACGATCCAAGCTCAAGCCCGCCGGCTGTCTTGCCCGTCCGCTCCGCCTGGAGGGTGGTATAGCGATCAATTCTTCCCCCCTGTTTATCGGGGAACTGAACACGCAGGACATTGTGGCGATCCTTGTCCTGAAAATAGAAATGGGAAATGCCGTATTTGAGGCGCAGCTCCTCCAGCAAGTCGCGATTGTCCGCCAGCAAGCGGTCGCGGTTGCGGCTGCGAAGTGCCTCATGCAAGGCCGGATTGCTGGTAATGCGCTCAAGCAGCGTACTCATCACCGCCAACTGCTGGGTCTGCGCAACCTCCATTTGATTGGGGATGTCGGCAATACGCTGAGCAACGGTGTCGCGCAAACGCAGTTCCTGCTGATACCACAGGATGGCGGAAACCATGACCGCCAGTACGACCAGCACGCTTGCCAAAGGCCACATCAGCCGGCCGAGAATGAGGTTCTCGGATAATGGGGCCTTGCCGTCCGGCTTGCGCTGGAACACCGCCCCGAAAAAAGTGCCCGACATCAATTTTTTGATTCTGGTCGACGCGCTCATGCCGCACCTGCGTCGTCATGCCGACAGGGGTGTAAACGTGTGCCGAGCGGGATGGAAAAAACCGGTTGCAACTGGATGGCACAGGCTACAGTGCCACCCTTCCCGTGTGAAAAATAAATTGAAACGCCCATGGACTTCCCTTTACGGCAAGAAAAGTTCCAACGGGGTCTGGGTTGGAGTGATATTTAACTGGTATTCATTCTACAATTTTATTGTCCGCTGTCCCACCCTGAGAACGCCATGAACAAGCCCCGGATTCTGATTGTCGCGGACCGCGCCGGCGCTGGCGATTTTCTGGAAGGCTGGCTGCGAACCCGCCATTTTCAATGGATCGGAACGGCTACCTCGATCCAGGAAGCCCTCCTGCTGGCAGATTCCGCCAGCCCCGACCTGGCGATTCTGGATTTCGTACTGCCTGACGCGCCTGACGGCATCCAGACTGCCGCCCTTCTGCAGGCGCGATTCGGCATCCCGGTTCTCCACCTGGCCGACGAGGCTCATGCAGATGTCTTCGAGCAGGCGCAAACAGGCTTGTCCGGGGACTATCTGACAAAACCTTTCAGCGATCGCGAACTGGCAAGGGCGCTAGAGTACGCACTCGATCGGCATGAACTGCTGCGCCGGCTGAAAGCAAGCGAAGCGCATCTGGCTGAAACACGAGCCATTGCAGAAAATTACCGCCAGCAACTGAGTCAGAGCGAACATCACGTCCTCGAACGAGTTCCCGAACGTTTCCGCATAGCCCTCGACAGTTCGCCGGACGCAATCTTCCTGATTGACCCGGCGACCATGCGTTTTCTCGATTTCAACCAGACGGCATGCGACAGTCTGGAGTACACCCGCGCGGAACTGATCGTGCTTGAGCCGCACGACATCCAGCCTGAGTTCGACAAAACCCGGCTCCACGAGCGCTTTGTCGAGACGTTTGCCGGGAAACCCGGTGCCGATCTGATCCAGACGCTACACCAGCGCAAGGACGGGGCGCGTTTCCCGGTGGAAGTGCGATTGCGGCCATTCGAGTCCGAGGGACGCCCTCTCGTGGTTGCCGTTGCCCGCGACATATCGGAACGACTGCTTGCCGAAACCTTATTGAAAGAAGCCAGCGAGCGATTCACCCAGATCGCGGAGAACATCCAGGAAGTGTTCTGGATACGCGATATCGAAGAAAACCGGTTCCTCTATATCAACCCCGCTTTCGAGTCGATGTTTCGCATGCCGGTTGGCAACGTTTTGCAAAACCCTCGATCTTTCCTGGACAGGGTGCACCCGGACGACCAGCCCCGGGTTGCCGCTGCATTCGAGTGGCAAAACCGGAACCGGCAAGGCGTCGATCTCGAGTACCGCATCATCGTCCGCGATAACGAACTCCGCTGGATATGGGTGCGCACCTTCCCGGTTCTGGATTCCCTGGGTAAGGTATACCGAATGGCAGGCATCGCCGAGGATGTGACACACCGGCGCGAGTCCGAGGAGCAATATCGAACGATCATTCAGGCATCGATCGATGGTTTCTGGGTGGCGGACGCCTAGGGGCGGATTCTGGACTGCAATGAGGCCTATTGCCGTGCACTGGGCTACACACGGGAGGAAGTGCTTGATCGCCTGATATCCGAACTGGATTACAACGAATCCCCGGAACAAACCGCGGAGCACATTCGCCAGATCATCGAGCACGGGCAGGACCGCTTCGAAACCCGGCACCGCCACAAAGACGGTCACCCGATCGATATCGAGGTAAGCACCTATTACCAGCCGGATGGCAATGGCGGACGCTTCTATGCCTTTCTACGCGATATCTCAAGGCGCAAGCAGGCGGAGAACGCCTTGCGCGAAAGCGAATCACGTTACCGCACACTGATTGCCAATCTGCCAGGCATCGCCTATCGCTGCGCAATGGACGCCGACTGGACAATGGCGGTATTCAGCGGCGAAGTCGAAAGTCTGACCGGCTACCCGGCCAGCGATTTTCTCGACAAGCACCGAAGCTTTGCCAGCATCATTCACCCGGATGACGTAGCCATGGTGGAGCAGGCAATCAGGAGCAGGGTTTCCCAAAAAATCGGTTTTGAAATCGAATATCGCCTTTGCCATGCCCATGGGCACACCGTCATCGTTCACGAGAACGGCCAGGGCATATATGACGAGAATGGCGAATTGCTCTGGCTGGATGGCTTCATTTGGGACATTACCGAACGTACCCGAACGGAGCAGGCGCTGATCAAGAGCGAGGAACGATATCGGGCTGTGGTGGAGGACCAGACCGAACTGATCAGCCGCCTGCGCGCGGACGGAACGCTCATCTTTGCCAACGAGATTTATTGCCGTTTCTTCGGGAAATCGGAAAAAGAACTGATTGGAAAAACCTGGCATCCCGTTGCTTTCCCGGAAGACCGGCCGGAAATCGAAGCAAAACTAGGCACGCTGTCGCCCTCCAATCCCGTTGTCATCATAGAAAACAGGGTGTACTCCGCGAGCGGGGACGTGCGCTGGATGCAGTTCGTTAACCGGGCTTTCTTTAATGAGGCCGGACAAATTGCGGAGCTCCAGTCCGTAGGCCGCGATATTACGGACAAGAAGAAAGCCGAACAGGCATTGCTGGCGGCCAAAGACTTCAAACGCGCCATCCTGGATGCTGTCAGCACCCAAATTGCCGTACTCGATCAAACGGGAACCATCATTGAGGTAAACGAATCCTGGCGCAGGTTCGCTATCGAGAACATCGGGCCCAACAGCCAGGCGATATTTTCTACCGACGTGGGCATCAATTACCTGGACGTATGCCGCGCGGCGCAGGGTGCGGGAGCGGAGGGCGCGCAGGAAGCGGTAAAGGGCATTCGCGCCGTGCTGGATGGGCGTCTCGACGCCTTTACGCAAGAGTATCCCTGCCATACGTCTGTCAATCAGCGGTGGTTCATGATGACGGTCACGCCATTGGACCGCACACGCAGCGGCGTGGTCGTATCGCACAGCGACATTAGCGCGCCCAGGTTGCTGGCCGAGAAATTGCGCGATAGCGAGACGCTTCTGGAACGCGCGCAAACCATGGCCAAAATTGGAAGCTGGGAACTGGACATTGCAAGTTCCCGGCTGCACTGGTCGGACGAAACGAATCGAATATTCGGCGCGCGAGCAAATACGCCGCGGACTACGACGAACTTCCTGGCTTGCGTTCATCCTGATGACCGCGAGATGGTCGATCGTGCATGGGGTGCCGCACTAGATGGCGCGCCCTATGACATTGAACATCGAATTCTGGTTGACGGTGAGACCAAGTGGGTACATGAGCAAGCGGATATTCGCTTTGATTGCCATGGGAAACCTGTTTGCGCTTACGGTTTCGTTCAGGATATCGATGCCCGCAAACAGGCTGAGCTGGCCTTGCGTCAAAGCGATGCCCGCTCCCGCAGTATTCTGCGCGCCGCCCCGATTGGGATCGGCGTAATCATGGACCGGATTTTTCTGGAGGTCAACGAGGCCATGACCACCATGACAGGCTACAAGACCGAGGAACTGCTCGGCCATTCTGTGCGGATGCTTTACCCGACCCAGGCCGATTACGATTATGTAGGGACAGAAAAATACCGACAGATCGAAGCACACGGAATCGGCTCGGTTGAAACTCGCTGGTGCAAAAAGAATGGCGAAATAATGGATGTCCTCCTGTCCTCATCTCCCATTGTGATGAAGGATTTATCGCAAGGGCTGACTTTTTCCGCGCTGGATATTACTTACAGCAAACAAGCCGAACAGGACCGGCTGATTCATGAGGCCAGTCAACGCGATGCGCTGGTTCGGGACGTCCACCACCGCATCAAGAACAATCTGCAAGGGGTGATCGGCCTGCTGCGTCAGCACATTGCCAACTACCCGGATACCCAGGCACCGATCGAAGCCGCCATCACCCAGGTCAACACAATTGCAGTGATACATGGTCTGCAAAGCCGCATGCCTCAGAATGAGCTCCGTATCCGTGAATTGCTGCATGAAGTGAACGGTGCGGCGGCAGCCATGGCCATGGCGCTTCCCCCGCCCGAAATCGAAGACACCCTGTCCGGCGAGGTCTGGCTGGACAGCGGTGCGGCAGTCACGATCGCACTGATCATTAACGAGTTGCTCCAGAATGCGTTGAAACACAGGGACCGCGCCGACAGCCGGGATACCAGGGTTTCACTTGGCGGCGACAGCCAGCACGTGAGTCTCCACATCTGGAATCCCGGAGGACCATTGCCGCATAGTTTCGATTTACTCACCGGCCAAGGATGCGGTACCGGCCTGGATCTGGTGCGCACCCTGCTGCCGCGCCGGGGTGCCGGGCTCGTCCTGAACAACAGCGATGGGGGCATAGAAGCTGTGCTTGTCCTGACCGCTCCGGTGATTGTCGATCCCGGAACGCTTGTCAACAGGCGCGATCAAGATGATGAATGACGATATGAAACAGGTCTCTCACCTCATGCTGGTCGAAGACGACTTGCTCATCCTTCGCACGATGGCACGCGGGTTGCGCGAAACCGGCTACCAAGTCAGCGAAGCCGAGTCCGCTGAAGAGGCCATGCAGCTATGCTCGCAAATCCGGCCAGACCTGGCCGTGCTGGATATTCGCATGCGCGGTTTATCCGGCCTGGAATTGGGCCGTTGGCTCGCCGAGCGTGAAATCTCATTCCTGTTTCTCACCGCCTACGACGATGAGGCCTTTGTACGGGAGGCCCAACAGGCTGGTGCGCTGGGCTATCTGGTCAAACCCCTCGATGTACCGCGCATCATTCCATCGCTTGAAACCGCGCTTGCCCGGGCACGCGATTTGATCGCGCTACGAGAAAGCGAAGAAAAACTGGTTACCGCGCTGCAAAACAGCCGTGAAATCAGTACGGCCATCGGCTTGCTCATGGAACGACACAATCAGAGCGCCGAGCAGGCCTTCGAAATGCTCAGGGAACAGTCGCGCCAACAGCGGAAGAAAGTGCTGGAAACGGCTCGCACCCTGCTCGCCGGGAAAAAATGAACTTCAGTGGCGCGCACCCGCGCGAAACGAGCGTCGGAAGCGCTTCAAGAGCCGCCGGTCCCCACTGCGACAGTTACCTTGCCCGCCACGTAGGTGTAGAGCCCTTTGACCTGGTCCCCCATGCTGGCGACGGCGACAATGATCACCACGGCAATCAGTCCGGCAATCAATGCATACTCAATGGTGGTGACGCCCTGGTCACTGCGGAAAAACGCCTTGCTGCCCCAGGCTGGTTTACGCATCACGCCTCCTTGTGTATCACCCGAATATGATCCGTTCCCGTTTCAGGGCGACTGATACCTGACGGCACGTGCCAGAGCATGAACCGTAGCTGGTCAGGCGCACACCGCGCGCACCTGCGCGATATCGATATGCCCAAGCAGCACCTTGGCGATGCCGTCCTGTTTGAGGGTGCGCATGCCTTCCGCGCGGGCCTCGGTCTGCATCTCGCTCAGCGGCGCGCGCGTCTGGATCAAGTGCCTGAACTTCGGCGTGACCACCATGAGTTCGTGCAGTCCGATGCGCCCCCGGTATCCCGTATGGTTGCAGTGTTCGCAGCCGGTGGCGCGCCTGAGCATGATGTCTCCGCCCGGCGCCTCCTTCTTCCATTGACCGATGATGGATTCCGGCTCAAGGCGGGTGCCGTCGCAGTATTCGGCCGCGAGCATGCGGATTTCCTCCTGATCGGGGCGATAGGCCTGCTTGCAGTGCTCGCACAAGCCCTTGGCCAGGCGCTGCGCGAGAATGCCCAAGAGGGCGTCGGCGAAGTTGAACGGGTCCATGCCCATGTCGAGCAGGCGCACCGCGCTTTCGAGCGCGCCGTTGGTATGCAGGGTCGACAGCACCAGGTGGCCGGTAAGCGAGGCCTCGATGCCGACGCCCGCGGTTTCCTCATCACGCATTTCGCCCAGCATGATGACGTCGGGGTCGGCGCGCAAAAAGCTGCGCATGGCGGCCGCGAAGGTCCAGCCGATGCCCGCGTTGACCTGCACCTGCCTGAGACCGGACTGGGTGATTTCGACCGGGTCCTCGACGGTCCAGATTTTGCGGTCGGGCGTGTTGATGTAGCCGAGCAGGGAATGCAGGGTGGTGGTCTTGCCTGACCCGGTCGGCCCGCAGACGAGAATCAGCCCGTAGGGCGTCTGCGCCAGCCGCTTCAGCGTCGCGAGCAAATCCACGGCAAGGCCCAGTTCGTCGATCGGCACGGGCTTGCTGGCCGCGAGCACCCGCATGACGATGTCCTCCAGGCCGTTTGCCGTCGGAATGGTGACGACACGCAGTTCGATCTGGGCCGGGCCGAATTGCTTGAAGTCGATTTTGCCGTCCTGGGGCTTGCGGCGGTTCGTGATATCGAGATGCGCCATGATCTTGATGCGCGAAACGAATGCGTTGCGGTAGCTCGCCGGCACGTCGTGATAAGTCGATAGTGTTCCGTCCTTGCGAAAACGCACGCGTGTGTTTTGCTTCCCGGGAAGGCTTTCGATGTGGATGTCCGAAACGCCACTCGAGTAGGCGTCAAGAATCATCTTGTTGACCAGCTGCACCAGGGTGCTGTCGGATTCCGGAACCTGAGCCTGCTCGATTTCGAGCGCCTCGTCCTCAATGACCAGCCTGGCGGCCAGTTCGCCGACGTGCATGTCCTGGCTCTTGTAATAATCATACTCATCGCGACCGCTGTCGACCTCTCCGTTTTCCTCGGGGAACTGCTTCGAACCGAAGGTGCCATATTGCTCGTCGATGGCATCCTCGATTTCGTTGTGCGAGGCCACGGCCGGCACAATGCGGTGCTGGGTGATGAAGCGCAGCTCATCGAGTACCGTGTTTGCCAGCGGATTCTCGAATGCCACGACCAAAGACCCGTTGCTCCGGCACAGGGGAATCAGGGCATGCTTGCGGGCAAAGGCGTAATCGACCAGCTCAATGGCCTCGGGGTCGAAGTTGAATTTCCTGAGGCTGACGAATGGAATACCGAGCCGCTTGGCCAGTGCGTCATTGAGGGTACGCTCATCGACCACCCCCATTTCGACCAGAATCCTGCCCAATGGCATCTTGCGATTTCGATGCTGCATCTCGAGCGCGGCATCCAGCTGCGCCTGGGTCAGCAGGCCAACCTGCATCAAGGCCTCGCCCAGCTTCAGGACCGGCATGCTTTTCTGGTGCGCAATGGCACTCTTGAGCTGGTCGCGCGACACAATCTGGCTGGCGGTGAGAACGTCGCCGATCCGCTGGGCGCGCAGCGTCTGCTGGTGCGCGAGCGCCGCGTCGACCTCGGCGAGGCTGACCGCATTCTGCTCGACCAGATGTTCGCCGATCGGCCGGCCGATCTCCTGCCTCTTCGTCGCCGGAAACGGGATGAACCAGCGCACGACTTTGCCGTCCTTCTCGGGAAGATACAGAAACAGCCCGTATGCCGCGGTCACATAGCCGACCGTCTCGCCGGACATGATCTGATTGTCTTCGAATTCGATTTTGTAGGTTTGCCGCTCTGACGGCGCGAACATCTCCTGGGCGCGCCCTTCGAGCGAGGTGATTTCAGGACGCAACGCGAGCGGACGTTCCATTCTGAGCGTTCTGATGCTGTCGAACGGTATCGTCTGGATCGCCTCGCCCTGCAAGGGTTTGAGGCGCAGGCGCTGCTCATCGGGGAAAAAGCGGATCAGCGTGCCATGAAGCTTGGCGCCGGCGCGCAGATGCACGATACACGGCTCGGGATGGCCGTGCCCTTCGTACGCCTCGAACGAGAAGTATGGCGGGACGGGCCACCCGATCACATCGACCGGCCCCTCATGTTCCAGCGGCTCAGGCGTGGCGTTCTTCATTGTTTCAGGTCTCGAATCCATTTTTTGTTTGGCCCCTCCATGATGTGATGGGGCGGGATTGATTGGTCGTGATTTTCAAATCCGATACCACTCAGCACGAATACCCCAACTCTGTTCAATTGTAGCGCTCTCCTGGCGGTCTACGCATAAGCGGTGGCCAGGCAGGCTATGATGAAGGAAAGTGCGGGGCTGCTGCCGCATGAAACGCCGGTTTCGGCCTCCATTGTCTTCGAGTTCTCAAACGAGCTTCACACATGTCCGTCATTCAATCCATCACCTTTGGTTACAGCGACAGCGAGGATCGGCTGTGGGTGCGTTGCGTGCTGCAGGGAGGAGGCGAAAGCCGCTTCTGGCTGACGCGGCGACTGGCCCTGGCCTTGATCAAGGGGGTCACCGACAAGCTGGCGGATACCCTGTCACCCGTTCCCGTGCCGATGGACAAGGCGCTCCGCCTTGCGCTGGAGCATCAGGCCGGTTTTGAAAAACCATCCGATCCGGCTCCCCCTGCTCCCCGGTCTTCTTCAAAGGCAGCCTCCGAAATGTCCTTGTGTACCCGGATTGATCTGACGCCGGGAAACAAGAGCTGGCGAATCGTCTGGATAGCGGGAGGCCAGCCGCTGACGCTGAACATGGCACGCGAAGCGGTTCATCGCATGCTGGCCGGTTTGATCAGCCGCGCCCAGCAGGCCGGATGGGCGCCCGAACTACCGGCGTCCTGGCTGAAAAGCGAGGAGCGCGAGCGCTTGTTGCAAAGCAATTCGTCGAGCTGACCAGCGGCGGCCGCCGCAATCAGGCCGGGGCGAATGGCTCGACTTTCGTCCCGGCCGGCTCAGAATGCAGGATCCGTTGCCTCCAGCATGACCCGATTGCGCCCGCCTTCCTTGGCGCGATACATCGCGCGGTCCGCCCGGTCGATCAGCTCACTGCTCGTGTCCCCTCGTGCCCAGGCCGCAACGCCGATACTCACGGTGATACGGCCGATGTCGACAAAGTCGATCGCCTCGATTGCCTCGCGCAGGCGTTCGGCGAGTTTGGCCGCATCCTCAAGCCGGCTGTGCGTGGCCAGCACCACGAATTCTTCGCCGCCCCATCGACCGAGGTGATCGGTGTCGCGAATGCATTGACCGACCACGCGCGAGACGGCTGGCTAGCCGAATGTGTATTTCATCCCGACCGCATGCCAATACGCGGATTCTTCCTCCAGTGCGCGCTGGGTCAGCGGTCGACGCTCCAGCCAGCCTTCGGGCAGCGCGAGACGGAAACGTTTGCCGCCCGCCTCCACCTTCACTTCGGGCAGGTGTGTTTCCGCGCGGTTGCGGCAGAGAATGACAGCCTGACGCAGCAGCCACACAAGCAGGCGATCATGATCCGGCACCATGCCGGATACCCAGGCCGGAAGTTTCGTCAGCGCGCCGCGCTGGGCGCGCGCCAGCAGGGCCAGTCGGGCCTGTTCGGTGCGCGAAAACCCCGGCATGTCGGCGTTCTCCAGGATATAACCGGAATGGCGGTGGTAGCCGCTATGCGAAACCGACAATCCGATTTCGTGCAGCCGTGCGGCCCAATCGAGAAAACGCTCATCGTTCTCGTCATGCCCATCGCAGGCGGCCAGCAGTTCCCGCGCCACCCGCTTCACGCGTGCGGCCTGCTGAACATCGATGTGATAACGCCGCATGAACTCATCCACGGTCGCCTCGCGCATGTCCTGCTGGTGAAAGCGCCCCAGCAGGTCATACAGGATGCCTTCGCGCATGGCCGTTTCGGCAACATCCATCTGCTCGATGCCCAGCTCGGCGAACAACCCGGCCATGATGGCGAAGCCGCCCGCGATGACCGGGCGGCGATCGCGCGTGAGACCGGCGAGTTCCAGTGCGTCGACATGGCCGGCCTTGACCAGCTGGCTGCGCAACTGGGCCAGGCCGTCGGCGGTAATGCCGCGGCTCGACCAGCCATTGCCTTCCAGGATTTCCCGCAGCGCGCGCGCCGTGCCGCTGGAGCCGATCGCCTGTTGCCAGTTGGCTTGGGAAAACTCGCGGGCGATGTGCTCGACCTCGACACGCGCGGCCATTTCGGCGGCTTTCAGCGCAGCCTTGTCGACCACGCCATCGGCAAAAAAACGCTTCGAGAAATTGACGCAGCCCATGTGCAGGCTTTCGCGCTCGTGCGGCTTGAGGCCATGACCGATGATGAACTCGGTGGAGCCGCCGCCGATGTCGACCACCAGACGGCAGTCGGGCGACGCCGGCAGCGAATGGGCGACGCCGAGGTAAATCAGCCGCGCCTCCTCGCGTCCGGCGACGATTTCGATCGGGTGACCGAGCGCGGCTTCGGCCTTGCGCAAAAAACCGTCCGCGTTTCTGGCAACGCGCAATGCCGAGGTGCCCACGCAACGGATCGCCTCCGGCGAAAGGCCGCGCAGGCGTTCGCCGAAGCGCTGCAGGCAGGCAAGTGCGCGTTCCTGCGTGGCGTCATCAAGGCGCTTGTCGTCATCGAGCCCACCGGCCAGGCGCACGGTTTCCTTCAGGGAGTCGAGCGGGTACAACTGGTCGCCCGCCACGCGCGCAACTTCAAGCCGGAAGGAGTTGGAACCGAGATCGACGGCAGCGAGCGTATCGTAGGTTTTCATGCAACGGCACCAAAAAACAGATAGGCCATGCCAATGGCGGCAAGAATGCCGGCGACGTCGGCGATCAGCCCGCAGGCGACGGCATGACGCACGCGCCTGATCCCGACCGCACCGAAATACACCGCCAGCACGTAGAACGTGGTTTCGGTGCTGCCCTGCACGATGGAGGCCAGGCGGCCTGCGAAAGAGTCCGCACCGTGCGTCTGCATGGTATCGATCATCATGGCACGCGCGCCGCTGCCGGAAAACGGTTTCATCAGCGCGGTCGGCAGGCCGTCGATCCAGCGCGCGTCGAAACCCAGCCCAAGGACCGCACTGCGCGCCGCCCCCATCAGCAGGTCGAGTGCACCGCTGGCACGAAACACGGCAATGGCCACCAGCATGGCGACAAGATACGGGATGATGGTGACCGCTGTGTGAAAGCCTTCTTTGGCGCCTTCGATGAAAGCCTCGTAGGCATTGATGCGGCTGCGCACCGCCATCAACAGAAAAGTGGCGACGATGCCGAACAGGAGCACGTTGCTGAGAATGGACGACTGCCGCGTCATCTCGGCGGCATCGAGGCTGCCGAAATAGGCGACCATGCCACCGACCAGCATGGTCGCGCCACCGAGATAGGCCATCGTCACGCGGTTCCAGAGATGCAGCTTCTGGAAAAGCCCGGTGACGAAGAGTCCGATAAGCGTGCCGATGTAGGTGGTGATCAGGAGCGGCACGAACACATCGGTCGGGTCGGCGGCGCCGAGCTGCGCGCGGTAAGTGAAGATGGTCACCGGCAGCAAGGTGACCGAAGCCGTGTTGATGACCAGGAACAGGATCTGCGCATCGCTGGCCGTGTCGCTGGAGGGGTTCAGTTTCTGAAGCTCCTGCATCGCCTTGATGCCGAGCGGTGTCGCCGCATTGTCCAGCCCCAGCATGTTGGCCCCCATATTCATGGTCATCGCGCCGAGCGCAGGATGGTTGGCCGGGACTTCAGGAAACAGGCGACGGAACAGCGGAGCCAGGCCGCGCGTCAGCAATTCGAGCATACCGGCACGCTCGCCGATTTTCATGACGCCAAGCCACAGCGCCATCACGCCGGTCAGACCGAGCGCAATTTCAAACGCGGTTTTACTGCTGTCGAACAGCGCCTTGACCAGCGCGGCGAAGATATCGGCATCGCCGAGGAACAGCAGCTTGAAAGACGCGATCAGGAAGGCGACAAGAATAAAACCGATCCACAGCGCGTTGAGCATGGGGCCTTACGAAACCCAGCCGGCAACCACGATCAACAGGCCCGCGGCCAGCCAGATCATCAGTCCACGCCAGATCATGCTGACGGAACTGTCAATGCAATCGGCATCGGGCGTCTGGCCCATGCCGAGCTCAGGCCGCCACAAGGCTTCATCAGCGACGGTCACGCTCTGCCCCAGCGCCACCCCCATGGCGCCGGCGCCGGCGGCGATCACCGCGCCCTCCTCCGCCTCGGGCCACGCATCGGCCTGGGTGCGCCAGCAAAACGTGGCGTCCTCGAAATTGCCGGCGATGGCGTAGGTCAGCGCGGTCAGCCTCGCGGGCACCCAGTTGATGACATGAAACGCGCGCTGGGCGCAGATGCCGAACAGGCCACTGGTATCGGCCCACTGGCGTGCAAGAATCGATGCCGTGCGAAACAGGACCGCACCAACCGGTCCAAGCGGCACCAATAGCACGAACCAGAACAGCACGCCGAACATCTGGCGATGACTCGCCGCCATCACCTGTTCGATGGTGACCCGGGCCATGTCGTCAGCGCTGAACTGTCTGGTATCGCCACCGCGCCAGGCGCCAAGCTGTGCCCGCGCCCCCTCGATGTCACCCGCTCGCAGCAAGCGCGCGATCTGCTCGGCGTTGTCGCTGAAATACTTGAACCCCAGCGTGAAATACAGCACCGCCACATTCCACACCCAGCCGAGCAGTGGACTGATGCCATCAAGCAGCGCAAACACCAGCCAGGTTCCGGCCAGCAAGGGCAACACGGCGAGCGCCCAGGCTATCGTCCCGTGGCTGGTTTCCCCAGCGTTGAAACGATGCTCGATCTCATGATTAAAGCGGGTGTAAAGCTGGTAATACCGAAGTGGCTGGCGCAGAGGCCGCATATGTTCGATTACCAAGGCCGCAAGAACCGAAAAAAAAGCCATCAGCGATTCATCTCCAGCGTAAAGCGCCCGATCTGGTTGGCCTTGCCAGCCGGGCGGTATAGTTCGACGGTCGGCATGACAATGCGCCGGCCGCGCGATTCAAGTACATTGGCCAGGGCTTGATATGCCTTCGATGGCGCCAGCAGCACGACCGCCTGGACCTGCACGCTGAAGACCGGGCGACGCTCGATGCGGCCTTCCATCAGGCCATCCGGAACCACAGCTTCGTCGGCCAGGATGTAGCCCAGTTGAGCACTCACCTTGCCGCTTGCGGCACGCGGATCGCTGAGAATCACGCTGATGGTGTCACCCGCCTCCACTTTCGCGGCGGTGAAGGCATCAAGCGCCTTGCGCTGCGTCTTGCGCATATTGCTGATCGGCCCCGCGTAGTCGAGATAGGCATAGCGATACGGCCCCGCTTCGATTTCACTCACGGTGACCGCGCTAAACCCGCCCCACCACCAGAACACTGCCAGCAGCGGCAAAATGAACGCCAGCACAAAGGCCGGCCACTGTTTCTTGAACACGCCTGACTCCATTTTTACAGGCTTGAAGATATCACAGCCTCCCCGGTTGACGCTTGAGTCTCTTCATTTTTCCCGGTCGGAAATCGCGCCTTCAGGCAATGGCCGCCGTTGCCTGAAATGGGGGCAAGCGGCCGGCGCGAACATGCCCGGCCGTGCCCGGTTCGCGTCATCACGACATTTAGGTACATTTAGCGTGATAATAGGCGGACCCGAAAAAACAGCGACACACCTACTTTTCATTTAACGCTCTGCCAATGCTCTGCTCCCCTGACCTCATCCTGCAGAAAAACCAGGCTTTGTTGAACAGCTGGCAGAGCTATCGCACGTCACCGAGTTTCGACAGCTTCGTCGAGCTTGCGGTGTCGATCAACAGTTTCACCGAATTCCTGATCGACAAAGGCATCACGGCCCTGCACCACGCCAGCCATGAACTGGAACAGGTCACGCTGGCTTTTTTCAGCAGCGACGTCACCCACCCGCTCCCGCAGGACGCACTGGACGATCTGGATGGGCGCCTGGCGGCATTGGGACGACTGGTCAACCTGCACGCCTCCGTCGCCTCCGACCTGACCGAGCGGCGCCATGACTTGCCTCAGCCCGGCCATGACCTGCTCGTAAACAATGTCTGGCTCATCGGACACAATGAAGCCATCTGGGCCGATTTGCTCGCACAACTGGGCTACTTCGGCATGCAAGCCGAGTTCGTCACCTGGAGTCAGTCGCTTCCCGAGAGCACGGGCGCTTTTCCCCTGTTGCTGCTGGACTTGAGCAGCCTGCCTGAAACCGAATGGAACGAGCGCATCCAGATGCTGCGGCAGCGCTTCGCCATGGGACAACTGATCTGCCTCGGCGTACGTTCGGATTTCGAGCAGTTGCAGCAGGCCCTGCGCGGCGGCTGCGACCACTGCCTGCTGGAAGGCACGCCTTCGCATGCCATCGTCGAGCACATCATGGAACTGAATGAGCTGCACGATCAGGAAGCCTACCGCGTGCTGATCGTGGAGGACTCGAAGACGGCGAGCCATCTGATTCGCCGCACGCTCGAAGAGAATCAGATCATTTCCGAAATCGTCAACGATCCGCGACAGGTATTAAATGCGCTGCGGCAATTCAATCCCGATCTGATCCTGATGGACATGTACATGCCGAACTGCACGGGCGTCGAAGCCACGCGCATCATTCGTCAGCACAACGAGTTCCTCAGCACACCCATCGTCTATCTGTCCGGCGAAACCAACGTTGCCTTGCAGGTCGATGCCATGCGGCTGGGGGGCGAGCATTTCCTCACCAAGCCCTTCAACCCGGTGTTTCTCAACGCGATCGTCAAGAGCAAGATCGAACGTTACCGCTCGCTGCGCCGCACCATGTACCACGACAGCCTGACGGGCCTGCTCAATCACTCCAGCGGAAAAAACACGCTGGACATGGTGCTGGCCGGCGTGGCTCAGGAAGGCGGATTCATGTCGGTGGTGATGATGGATATCGACCACTTCAAGCAGGTCAACGATACCTATGGCCATCCCGTGGGCGACCAGGTGATTCGCAGCCTGTCATGGCTGCTCAAGCAGCGCCTGCGCAAACACGACATCATCTGTCGCTACGGCGGCGAAGAATTCCTGATCGGCCTGCCGCACACCGATACCGAACAGGCCTTTGCGATCATGGATCGCATTCGCCAGGATTTTTCTCACATTCGCCACCCCTACCGTGACGGCCATTTTTTCGCCACAGCCAGCGGCGGTATCGCCACCTACCCGCTGCACGAAACCGGCGATACCCTGATCAAGGCCGCGGACGAGGCGCTCTATCAGGCCAAGCACGGCGGTCGCAACTGTATCCACAACGACGAAGATTAGCCGACGGCCCTCCGTTGTAGGCCCGCCCTCGGCCCGATGCCGTGGTGATTGCCACGGCACGAAAATCGCGGCGAGGGCGCCGCTCCTACAGGTAATGTCCGCAGGCGGCGCCCCGTTGTAGGAGGCCCGCCCTCGGGCCGATGCCGTGGTGGTCACGTAGGCGCGAAAATCGCGGCGGGGCCACCGGTGCGTGGTTGTTGCCGCTTAAGCGGCCTGCAACCACGGCCTACCCCTTGCGGGTGCTCCTTGTAATGTCCTCATGTTTCCTAGCTCAGAATCAGCTTCAGTCCGATCAGGATGGTCACGATTTCAAACGACCGCTTGATCCACAGATTGCCTTTCCTGATTGCAAGGTGGCTGCCCAGGTAGCCGCCGATGATCGAGCCGGCCAGCAATGCCGGCATCCAGTCCCATGCCACCGTACCGATCACGCCCAGTACCAGCGCGCCGGTGCCGTTCCAGATCAGCCCGCACAGAATCAACGTATAAGCCACGGCACGCGTGTAATCGAGGCCGAACCAGCGGATCAGCCAGATGGTGAGAAACAGGCCGGTGCCGCTGGTGATCGAACCGTTGAGAAAACCGACGACGAACAGGCCGGCCACGCCGCCGACCAGACCCGAGCCCTGCCGGTTCCGCGGGGCATGCTCCATGCCGAGCTTCGGCTTGAACACCGAATACAGCCCCAGCCCAAGCGTCAGCACCCCCAGCGCCAGGGTGGCGGCACGTTCGGGAACCTGCAGAATGGTCACCGCGCCCAGCACCACGCCGGGCAGGCCGGCGCCGAGAATGATCAGCGAAAAGCGGCGCTCGAGATGGGATTCCTTCATGTGCCGCAGCGTGGCGCCCAGGCCAAGCGCCACGCTGGCGACCTTGTGGGTGGCGAGCGCCACCCCGAACGGCAGCCCGAGGAAAATCAGCATGGGGAACTGGATCAGCCCCGCGCCGCCGCCGGACAGCGCCGAAAAAAAATTCGCCGCCAGCGAGGCGACGAACAGGATCAACTGGTCGAGCACGCTTATTGAGCGGTCACGCCGATTTCAGCGGGCAGTTTGGCGTAGGGCAGGCTCAGGCCCGCTTCGGCGATTCGTTTCAGAAACGGCTCGACCAGCGCCGACTCGACAAAGAACTCCACCACCACCGGCAGTTCGCCGGCCAGCTCGAAGAATCCCGCATCCTGCCGGCCATGGCGGCCAAACCCGGCCAGCGCACGAAACGCCGAGCCCCCCTGGATGCCCAGGCTTTGCGCCTCGTCCAGCAGCCATTCGTACGTCAGCCTGCCGTCGTGACGGCTGGATTCGGTCACAAACACACGCAGGCAGACAGCGTTCATCTGAATAACCTCAAGGTATAAAAGCCCAGCCCCGTGGCGAGGAAGGAACCTGTCAGGTGAGCGAACGCGATCAGGCTGCCGCTCAACCACAGCCCCCGCATCAGCGCGGTGACCACTTCGGCGGAAAAGGTGGAAAAGGTGGTCAGTCCGCCGAGCAGGCCGGTGATGAGGAAAAGCCGCGCTTCAGGCGGCACCCCGGGGTGCTCGGCAAACCAGGCAATGACCAGCCCGATGAAATAGCCGCCGATCAGGTTGGCCGCCAGTGTGCCAAGCGGCAACGAGGGAAACATCGGATTGAGCCACAACCCCAGCCCCCAGCGCAGCCACGCGCCGATGGCGGCACCCAGGCCGATGGCGAGGAAAGCAGTCATGGGCGCGTGGCGACAGAAATCATGCGCGAATTCTAGCCGATGGCGCCCGTCCGGTGCTTACATCGCGCCCTTGACGATGTCGGAGAGCAGGTTCTCCAGCTCGAGCAGCACTTTCTGCAAGGCCGGATTCCGGGTGGCGGCGGGTTTGCGGTAGGCGAGGTACACCGCCTTGTCGCTGGGAATCGTATACACCACCACGCTGTAGGGGCACATCACGATCGAATGCGGGTCGGCTTCCATCATCTGGCGCGACAGGGTCGCGCTGCAGAATTCGAACTGCTCGGCATTTTCGTAGATCCGCGTGGTCTGGCCGATGTCCTTTCCGGTGCGGTCCAGCATGTCGCCAATCATGTTGGAGTGGGTGATTTTCAGGCCCTGCCCCTCGATCGACATTTGAAGCATGTCACGCACTTCCTGAAAGCTTCCCTGCGCCTTGAACAGCACGGTATAGCTTTCCGCAGCCAGGGCGGTCAGGGGCAGACAGAGCATCGCGCAGGCAACAAGCATTTTTTTCATGGCATTTTTCCGCATTCAAATTTCGTGAAATTCTCTTATGTCTGCACGCGAACGGCAATGGTCGTTTGCTACACTCGCCGCATGGCAACGCGATCCGGAACCGTACAACTCAAGGCCGATGGCCGCTTCTGGCTGACGCTCGACGGCCGGAATTTTCTCGGCCGCGGCCGCGTCGAACTGCTGCAGCGCATCCGTGAAACCGGTTCCATCTCCAAGGCCGCCAAAGACATGAAGATGAGCTACAAAGCGGCATGGGACGCGGTCGACGCGATGAACACCGCCTGGCAATCGCCGCTGGTGGAGAGCGGCCCCACCGGTAGCCGCCTGACCGCGGATGCCGAAAAGCTGATTGCTGCATTTCAAACAGCCGAAGCGCAACACACCGCGTTCATGCAGAAACTCACTGAAGGTCTGTAGTGAAAGACAACTGGGGACCGGTGGGTTTGATCCGGAAGGACCCGTCGTGCTGACCGGCCAGTGCTCGGCCTTATGTGGAACTCCACATAAAGCCGAACAAGAGACGGTCGCTCAAAGAACGCAGGATCATGGACGCAGGTCTTGCATTAACACATTGGGAAACCATCAAAAACCGGATAAGTTCTAAGCCGCCTGCTCTAGCGTGAAATCGACGCGCACCTTGTCGAACGGGCACACGATCTTTCCGCTCTCGGTTTTTTCCAGCAGCCCGGTTTCCAGCAGGGCATGTACATCCCGATGCACGGACTTGACGTCGCGTTCCAGCCTGCGGGCCAGTTCGCGCAGGCTGATTTCACCGGCGCCGTTCATCGCTTCCAGCACCCCCCAGCGCTTGGGACTGATTTCAGAGAACAGCAGCTCGGGGCTGGCGTAGCTGAACGTGGATTGCTGGACGCGCCCGGATTTGGCGGCCTGGCGCACGCCTTTGGCACCCACCCTGAGCGCGGCTTTCCAGTCCGGGTTGATTTCAATGACAGCGGTTTTCATTCGACTCTCCTTTCCACTTCCGCGATGAAATCATCCAGAAGTTGATCGATGGAAACAAAGCGGTAGACCGACTCTTTTCCGTCAAGATGCCTGTGATCGCCCTTGCCACGCTCATTATCAAAACCGACAAGGCGCTCCCCGTTCAGGATGTATACCAGTCGATACTTGAAGATATGGTCGCAAGGCGGAACCGGGCAGGGCAGTTTCCAGATTTTCATCTCGACCAGCCCGCCGTTGGGCAGGCGCTGGTGATGCTGCTTGAGCAGTTCGGCCTTCATGTTGGCATTTTTGACAACAATCAAATGGAAGTCAAGCTACCGGCTGCATTGGGTCGGGAAACCCAGCAGCCGTCCGGCCTGTCCAGATAGCAGATTTTGAGCACACAAGAGACGCTGGCGCAGGCTTACCTGAACTTCACTTCGGCCGAGCAAGAGACGGCCACTCAACACCGCTTACGCCGAATCAAGCCCCTCCCCATCGCTATTCCAGGCCACCCTTTTCGACCATCAAGCGCGATGCTGATTACTTCTTTCAAACGGTCGGCCAATCCGATCGCCGCATGCACTCAGGCGACGGGCCGCGCTTTGTAGAACTTCAGCGGCGCGCTCGCTTTGGCAACCGACGGTTTCAGTTTCCCCATCACGTGCATCTCGCACGGCTTGCAGTCGAAGCGCAGGGTGAGCTTTTCGCTGCCGTTGATCAGCGTCAAGGGCGCGGCACGCACGGTGCCCTGCACGCCCGTCACGCCCTTGGCCTGCTTGGGGCATAAGGAGAGCGAATAACGCACGCAGTGCTTGGTGATCATCAGCGAGACTTCACCGGTTTCCTCGTGGCTCTCGTACGCGGCGGCGATGATTTTCACGCCGTGCTTCGCGTAGAAATCGCGCGCCTTGTGGTTGTAGACGTTGGCCAGATAGCTGAGCGTGTCTTCGGGGTAGATCGCCGGTGGCTCGGCCGGCTGGGCGCGCGGCGGGCGAACATAAGCCGCGGCGCGTTCGGCTTCCAGCGCGGCAACCGCATCGCGGCGCAGCGCGTTGAGGAAGGACGCGGGCACGAACCAGGCTTGCGACAGTTCGAGCGCGATGCCCATGGCCGCGAACGGTGTCGTGCCGAGTTTGCCCAAATGCTCGCGCAGGGTGGCCTCGGCTTTGGCGGCGTCCTTGGCCGCTTCCCTGGCGTGCTCGGCTTCCACGGTCACCGTGTTGCCGTCCTCGTCGGTCAGCGTCAAGGCAAATCCCGCGTCGGTTTCGTCCAGCCGCAGCCACACGCCGATGCGGCGCTCACTCGACGGCTTGTCGAGCAGGCGCGTCCAGTTCATGTCGCGGTTGCGATTCACCAGCGTGCCGGCGCGCAAGTCCTTGAAGCCCGCCATCGGGTCTTTCGGAAACACGCGCCACACGCCCGCGCCCTGCTTTTCCGCGCGGTTGATGGCGAGCCCGGCCAGGTCTTTCTGCAAGGTGTAATAGCAGAGGCCGTCGCCATTGTTCAGCACGATGTCGGGCGAGTCGGTCTGCAGCTCGACCCACTTGTCGCCGACCTTGCTGACGTAGCCGATGGGCAGGCCGGGGTTCTTCGGCGTGTCGAACGCGCCGATGTCGTCCTTGCGGCCGCCGACGAAGTAGTCGGTGAACTCCCGGTTGAAGTTCTGCTCGGGGTCAGGGGTGAAGGCAAACGTGGTGCGGCCGCTTGAGGCGCGCGCGAATTCCGGGCGGCGCTCGATGATCGCGTCCAGCAGCGTGCGGTAGTGGGCGGTGATGTTCTTCACGTAGCNNTAGCCCATGTCCTTGTAGCGGCCTTCGATCTTGAAGCTGCGGATGCCGGCGTCGATCAGCGCCTGCAGGTTGTCGCTCTGGTTGTTGTCCTTCATCGACAGCACGTGTTTGTCGTGCGCGACGATGCGGCCTTCTATGTCGGTGACCTGGTACGGCAGGCGGCAGGCCTGCGAACAATCGCCGCGGTTGGCGCTGCGCCCGGTGTGAGCGTGGCTGATGTAGCACTGGCCGCTGTAGGCGACGCACAGCGCGCCGTGGACGAAGAATTCCAGCGTGGTTTCCGGCCGCGTTGCAGCGCGGATGGCGGCGATCTGCTCAAGATCCAGCTCGCGTGCCAGCACGATCTGGCTCAAGCCGACATCCTGTAAGAAACGGGCCTTTTCCGGGGTGCGAATATCGGTCTGGGTGCTGGCATGCAACTGGATAGCCGGCAGGTCGAGCTCCAGCAGACCCATGTCCTGGATGATCAGGGCATCGACGCCGGCATCGTACAGCTGCCAGATCTGCTGGCGCGCCGGTTCCAGTTCGTCGTCGGCGAGGATGGTGTTGAGGGTGACGAACACGCGTGCGTTGAAGCGGTGCGCGTGCTCGACCAGCCGCGCGATATCGGCGATATCGTTGGAAGCGGCCGCGCGCGCGCCGAACGACGGCCCGCCGATATACACCGCATCGGCGCCGTGGTTGACGGCTTCGATGCCGATATCGGCGTCGCGCGCGGGCGCGAGCAGTTCAAGTTGGTGGGGGTGCACAGGGGATATTCCGGACAGCTAAAGCCGCATTTTACCGGAGACCGCCCTGCCCGGCTTGCCGGGCAGGCTTACTGCGCCGGCTTGTTGACCGCCTCGATCGCCAGGGTCAGCGTCACCTCGTCGCTGACGAAGGGCACATTCTTGCCCATGTTGAATTCCGGGCGCCAGGGACAATAGGGGACCACGGTTGTGGAGAGGCCGGTTATTTAATCGTGGTGTCCCCTATATATATGTCTAACCTACAAGGAACGAAAGCTGGTGTAAGATTTCCCCGTGAATTTCGAGCAGGAGGCAAAATGAGCGAGCGCATCACCATTGATCCTGCCGTATGCCACGGCAAGCCCTGCATACGCGGCCTGCGTTATCCCGTCGAGAACGTGCTGGAGTGGCTGGCCAGCGGCATGACCACAGATGAAATTCTGCAAGACTACGAAGACCTCGAGCGTGAAGACATATTGGCCGCGCTTTCCTATGCCGCGCGAATGACGCACATAAAACGGCTCGAACATCTGGCCGCATGAAATTTCCGGTTGATGCGCAACTTCCCCGGCGCTTCGCCAGTTGGCTGAAAGATGCGGGGCACGATGCGCGGCACACCCTCGACCTTCCCAAAAAGAACAACACCCAGGATAGCGAACTCATCGCACGCGCCATGCATGAAGGGCGCATCGTCATCAGCAAGGATGCGGATTTCGTACAGTCCTTTCTGGTCACCGGCGAACCGCCGCTGTTGCTGATCTCAACCGGCAACATTTCCAACACCGAACTGGAGAAAATTCTCCGCGCTAATTTGAACGGGATCGAAGCAGCCTTCGCATCCGCCAGGTTTGTCGAGATCACCCGCGAAACGCTGGTGGTGCATGAATGAAAACAATTGCGATGCCGACCCCATTTGGTTGTTCTTCAGCACAGGCTTGCCGTGCGCATCGACGCCGTGCACACTGAATACGTTCTTGGCCAGGTCAATTCCTACGGTAGTAACATTCATGACGGACTCTCCTCCTCTTTCGATTGATCGGAACCACACCCTTCAATCTGGCACATACGATGCCGTCGGGGGCGGGGGAGTCCATTTCATTCGTTAGGCATGATGCATTGAAATGAACATTCTCTGCTACTTCAAAGTGGTGTCATTAAGCCCAATTGGCGGCTACATAGCGTTTGTTATCGCTTCACTCATAACCACAGGAAAACCAGATTTTTATGAAGTTGCGATAGTGTTTATAGCGGGTGGCTATATAGTTTCTTTCGTTACTGCGTTAGTGCTCGGTTTGCCATACCTTGTCGTCCAAAGCCTGCGTCCATTGAATGCCTGGATTTGGTTTCCAATCCTCATGTCTCTTGGAGGTATAGGCGGTTATTTTATTCACTCAGCACTTTCTGGCCGGTCTCCAGCTAAGTCGTTCATGGTGTCACTGGAATTTTTTACAGTAGTTGGTGCAAGCGTGGCATTCGTGGCTTGGCTGATGGCTTCGATTCTTTGTAAAGAAGGTGTGGAAGCCCCCAATGCCTAACCCTACGGTCAAGGCGCTCCCTTCGGTCGCTGGGACGCTAACCTTCCCGATAAGACAGGGCGGCAGATTGGCGAAGCATTCGAGCAGCTTGCCGCGCGAGATGGTCTTCTTCAGCACAGGCTTGCCGTGCGCATCGACGCCGTGCACACTGAATACGTTCTTGGCCAGGTCAATTCCTACGGTAGTAACATTCATGACGGACTCTCCTCCTCTTTCGATTGATCGGAACCACGCCCTTCAATCTGGCACATGCGATGCCGTCGGGGGCGGGGGAGTCCATTTCATTCGTTAGGCCGCTAGGAACCTCTCCGATAAGTTTCAGAGTGAATACAGTGAATTCAGAGCCAATAACTACCAAGTTGTATCCCGCATCGCTTGCTTCGCGCTGTTCTGTATTCATACGAAAGATCGTATCAACCCCAAGTGGCGACAAACATTTCGGAACGGGAACTGGCTTCCACTATCGAGATCATCTCGGCAATAGCTGGTTGGTAACGAATTGGCATGTCCTGACGGGACGTCGCCCGGATAATCCCGGGATACTCCTCTCAGATGCTCCACAAAGCCCCTATCGCATTGAAGTAACCTACCCCAGTTCTAAGATTGGCGCCTTTCTGCCTCCTGTGCATCTCGACATATATCAGGATGGAAGACCTATTTGGAAAGAGCGCCTTCTCGATAAGGGAGTCGATGTTGCAGCGATCCCTGTTTCCCCTCCGGATGGTGCATCTGTCCCGTTTGTTCAGGACTTTGCGTCATCAAAGTCGGTTTCGATGCAACCCGGAATTGACGTTGTAATAATCGGCTTTCCGTTTGAGCAGAATCAAGATATGCCATTTCCAGTTTGGAAAAAAGCAATGATTTCATCGGAGCCAGGCTACACGGCTTTTGGACAGTTACAGGTACTGGTAGATACACCAGGTCTGCCCGGAATGTCTGGATCGCCCGTTTTTACTATTTCCCAGGGCATGTCAGTTGGCAAAGAGCAGTACGAAGCGTTAAGGGCATTTGAGCGTGGGGACCGCTCTGCGGTGGATGCGATTAATGCCCTCGATCTAACAGCAGCGGAACCGATGCCTTGCCTCACGTTTGCAGGGATCTACGCTGGTTCAACTGGCAAGGGGATGGCTGGTCTCGAGCGGCTAGGATTGGGCCGAATAATGCTTGCACCGTTGGTCGGCATGATCGTCAAAGACGGGCAAGCGGGAACCAACCCTTTTATTCCCAAAAGGCATGTATCCAAATGACCGTCAGGACTACGCAGAGACCTCAGCGGTCTAACCTTGCGGTCCACCGGACGCTGCGCAATAAAGCCGCGCAGCGCCGGTGACCTCCACGTTGACGCTCATCATGGCAACACAGCGCGAAGCAGCATTCCATGAGGCTTGGCACGCCATTGCCGCACATCGGCCGAAGTTCAACGCATTGGTTGGGCCAATCAACCTTCAACAGTAAGGGGCCGGCGAAATATTCGTGTCCCTGAGTAAACGCAAATTGCAGTCCGCAGGAAAACCTGTAGCCGCACCGGCTTACTGCGCCGGCTTGTTGACCCCCTCGATCGCCAGGGTCAGCGTCACTTCGTCGCTGACGTAGGGCACGTTCTTGCCCATGTTGAATTCCGAGCGCTTGACCTGGGTGGTGGCATTGGCGCCGCAGGCTTCCACTTTCAGCATGGGATGCGGCTGGCACTTGAAATGGGTGATCTTCAGCGTCACCGGTTTGGTCACACCCTTGATGGTGAGGTCGCCCGCCACGCTCGCCGGCTGGTCGCCCTTGAATTTCATTCCGGTCGACTTGAAGGTGAGGGTCGGATAGACCTCTGTGTCGAAGAAGTCGGCGGCCTTGAGGTGCTCGTTGAACAGCGCGTAGCCGGTGTTGACCGAGGTGGCGTCGATGGTGACGTCGACCGAGCCGGTTTTCGCCTTGCGGTCGAGCACCACGGTGCCGCTGGTCTTGTCGAACTTGTGGGTCTGGTTGGAGAAGCCCAGGTGGTTGTAGGTGAAATGCGGATGGGTGTGGCTGTTGTCGATGGTGTAGGTGACCGGCGCGGCCTGGGCAGCGATGGAAGCAACAGCGAGTGCGGCGAACAGGGCAATGTGTTTCATGTAAGGCTCCTTGAAGTGGATGAACAACGGATTATTTGCCGGTGGCGGCAATGCGGAACTTGACCTGGACTTCGTTGGCGACGGTGGACACATCGGCCCACATGCCTTCGCCGATGCCGAAATCCAGGCGCTTGAGGACGAAGCTGCCGTCGAAGGTGGCGGCGTTCTTGCCGGGCGCGTAGGTGACCGGGATCGTCATGTCGCGGCTCCTGCCCTTGAGCGTGAGCGTGCCGCGCAGCTCGAAGCGGTTGCCGCCGAGCGCGCGCACCTCGCTGGAAACGAAGGTCGCCTTGGGATACAGGCTACGGTTGAACCACAGCTTGCCGGCGGATTCGTCGTCGGCATCGGGCGAGCCGGCGTCGATGCTGGCGAGATCGATCTCGATCGTCGCGCGCGCCGCTTCGGGTTTGGCCGGGTCGAATTGCATCTGCATGGTGAAGCGCTTGAAGCCGCCCTTCACCGGCACGCCCATCTGGCGGAATTCGAATCCGATGCTGCTCTGCTTCAGCAACATGGTGGTGTATTCCACGGCGTGGGCCGCGGGCGCGGCCAGCATGGCCAGCAGGATGAATGTCGCGAATTTCATGTGCGTTCCTTTCTGCCCAGGCCCATGCGCTGCAGGAAGGGCCGGCGTTCGATGAAGTGATGCTTGAGCGCCGCCCCCACGTGCAGGATGACCAGCGCCAGCAGCGTGAAGTTCAACGCCTGATGCACCGTGGCGAGCAGGTCGCCCAGCTCACGGTTTTTGTCCACCAGGTCGGGCAGCGGCAGCACGCCGAACCACACGGTCTGGAAACCCTTGGCCGAACTCATCAGCCAGCCCGACAGCGGAATCACGACCATCAGCGCATACAGGAGCCCGTGCGCGACCGCGCTGGCGCGCCGCTGCCACGCGGCCATGTTGTCCGGCAGCGCCGGCGGCGTGTGCGTCAGCCGCCAGCCGAGGCGGAT
>DILD01000001.1 GCA_002424845.1 Thiobacillus denitrificans
GCAGTGCATCGATTCGTCGCGCAGGATGTACTGGTACTGCTCGGCCGCCCCGGTCATCTTGTTCTGGCGGCCCAGCGCGAGGATCTGCACGAAGCCGACATAGAAGAAGATGCCTTCCATGATGCAGGCGAAGACGATCAGCGACTTCAGCAGGGCCTGGTCGGCCTCGGGGGTGCCGGTCTTGAATTCGGGGTTGGTGAGCGTGTCGATGAAGGGGATGAGGAAGTCATCCTTGTCGCGGATGCTGGCGACTTCGTGATACGCGTTGAAGATTTCGCCTTCGTCCAGGCCCAGGCTTTCCACGATGTACTGGTAGGCGTGGGTGTGGATGGCCTCTTCGAACGCCTGGCGCAGCAGGTACTGGCGGCACTCGGGCGCGGTGATGTGGCGATAGGTGCCAAGCACGATGTTGTTGGCGGCCAGCGAATCGGCGGTGACGAAGAAGCCGAGGTTGCGCTTGACCAGACGGCGCTCGTCTTCGCTCAGCGCGGTGGGGTCTTTCCACTGCGCGATGTCGCGGCTCATGTTCACTTCCTGCGGCATCCAGTGGTTGGCGCAGCCGGCGAGGTATTTTTCCCACGCCCATTTGTATTTGAAGGGGACGAGCTGGTTCACATCCGTCGCGCCGTTGATCACGCGCTTGTCGGCGGCCTGCACGCGGCGGGTTTGCGGCGCGGCGGGGGCATCGTCAAGATCGGCAACCGGTGCGGCGGATTCCTTGCGCAGGAAGGCCGGTACGTCTACGGGCTGCGTGGCGGGGGTGAAGTCTTCTTCAAAGTTCAGCATCGTTTATCTCTCCTTTGGTTCTTATAACCACGGTGGTTGCCCACCGACTTTCAATTCTGGTTGCGGCCTCTGCTACCGCCCTTCCCTTCTGCGCCACCTCGACTGGGGCGGATCGCCGGGGGAATTCGGCGAGCACTGTTTGAGCCCCGAAGGGGCGAGTTGCGCAGCCGCCCCGGCGATCCGGTTCAGTCGAGGCCCGCCCCGAAGGGGTGGCGCAGCAGGGTCGCCTTTTCTTTGGTTACTTTCTTTTGGCGACGCAAAAGAAAGTAACTTTCTGCCGGGCAACCCCCGGCCAACGTCCCCTGGATTCCGCTTCGCTTCATTCGGGCTGCGCAATCCGCATCTGATGCATCCGGCGCAATGCGCTGCGCTTATTGCGCCCTACCCTCTTTAGCCGCCGGGCTACTGGCACGCCTCGCATTCCTCGAACCCCACATCGCCCGGCCGCATGGTGCAGGCCTTACCGACGATTTCCGGCTCCGGCAGATGCATCGGTGCGGACGCGCTGCTGCCCATGGCCCCGGCGCCGCCGCTCGACGACACCGCATTCAGCTCGCCGCCCTTGCCGGTGGATTTCTCGGCCGAGGTGGCGCCCAGGGTGCGCAGGTAATAGGTGGTTTTCAGGCCGCGAATCCACGCCAGCTTGTAGGTCTCGTCGAGCTTCTTGCCGGAGGCGCCGGCCATGTAGATGTTGAGGCTCTGCGCCTGGTCGATCCACTTCTGGCGGCGCGAAGCACATTCCACCAGCCAGCTGGTTTCCATCTCGAACGCAGTGGCGTACAGCGTGCGGATATCGGCCGGGATGCGGTCGATCTTCGCCAGCGAACCATCGAAGTACTTGATGTCGGCGACCATGACTTCGTCCCACAGACCGAGCTTTTTCAGGTCGGCGACCAGGTACTTGTTGGCGACGGTGAATTCGCCCGACAGGTTCGATTTGACGTAGATGTTCTGGTAGGTCGGCTCGATCGACGCGGAGACGCCGACGATGTTGGCGATGGTCGCGGTGGGCGCGATCGCCAGGCAGTTGGAGTTGCGCATGCCGTACTGGCCGATGCGCTCACGCAGCGCGTTCCAGTCGAGCGTGCTGCTGGTGTCCACTTCCAGATAGCCGCCGCGCTCTTCCAGCAGCAGGCGGTTGGAGTCGTAGGGCAGGATGCCGCGGCTCCACAGGCTGCCTTCGTAGCTGGAATAGCGGCCGCGTTCCTGCGCCAGTTCGGTCGAGGCCCAGAAGGCGTAGTAGGACACGGCTTCCATCGAGCGGTCGGCGAATTCGACGGCTTCGTTGGAGGCGTAGGCCACGCGCAGTTCCTGCAGCGCATCCTGGAAGCCCATGATGCCCAAGCCGACCGGACGGTGCTTGAGGTTGGAATTGCGGGCCTTGCCGACGGCGTAGTAGTTGACGTCCACCACGTTGTCGAGCATGCGCATGGCGGTGTGGATGGTGGTCTTGAGCTTTTCCAGATCGAGCGCACCGTCTTTCAGATGATTGACGAGGTTGACCGAGCCGAGGTTGCACACGGCGATTTCGTGGTCGCCGGTGTTGAGCGTGATCTCGGTGCACAGGTTGGAGCTGTGGACGACGCCGACGTGCTGCTGCGGGCTGCGGATGTTGCACGGGTCCTTGAACGTGATCCAGGGATGGCCGGTTTCGAACAGCATCGACAGCATCTTGCGCCACATCTGGGTGGCGGGAATGCGCTTGAATACCTTGATCTCGCCGCGGTCGGCCTTGCGCTCGTATTCGGTGTAGGCCTCGGCGAACTTGCGGCCGTACAGGTCGTGCAGGTCGGGCACGTCGTTGGGCGAGAACAGGGTCCAGTCGCCGCCTTCCATCACGCGCTGCATGAACAGGTCGGGAATCCAGTTCGCGGTGTTCATGTCGTGGGTGCGGCGGCGGTCGTCGCCGGTGTTCTTGCGCAGCTCGAGGAATTCTTCCATGTCGAGGTGCCAGGTTTCCAGGTAGGCGCACACCGCGCCCTTGCACTTGCCGCCCTGGTTGACCGCGACGGCGGTGTCATTGACCACCTTGAGGAACGGAACGACGCCCTGCGATTTGCCGTTGGTGCCCT
>DILD01000084.1:0-5105 GCA_002424845.1 Thiobacillus denitrificans
CACGAACCGGCGCGGGTGCGGATTGCCGCCCTCGGCGCCTCGACCGGCGGGCCGCCGGTGCTGCACACCATTTTCGCGGGCTTGCCAACGGATTTTCCGGTACCGCTGGTGGTCGTGCAGCACATGGCGCCCGGCTTCACGCAAGGCTTCGTCGAGTGGCTGGCGCAATCGTCCAGCCTGCCCGTCCATGTGGCAAGGCACGGCGAGCCCTTATTGCCCGGCCATATCTATCTCGCGCCCGACGAATGCCAGATGAAGGTGGTGCATGGCGGGAAGATCGCCCTGACCGAGGACGAACCCGAGAATGGGTTGCGTCCCTCCGTTTCGTGCTTGTTTCGCTCGGTTGCCGAGGTCTATGGCGGCGATGCCATTGCCGGCCTGCTNNACCGGCATGGGGCGCGACGGCGCCGAGGAGTTGCGGCTGTTGAAAGAAAAGGGCGCGGTGACCTTTGTCCAGGACAAGGACAGTTCCGTGGTACATGGCATGCCGGGCGAAGCCCTCCGGCTCGATGCGGCGATGCTGGTGTTGCCGCCGGAGAAAATTGCCGCAGTGCTGACGAGCCTGGCGAACCACCGCAGCGAAAAAAAGGAGCGTAATCCATGAAATCCAGAAAGAACAGGACTAACGGCATCGAAATCCTCATCGCCGAGGACAGCCCGACCCAGGCGGAAAAATTGCAGCACCTGCTGGAGGAACACGGCTATGCGGTCACAACTGCGCCCGATGGCAAGCAGGCCCTGGCGGCAGCCCAGCGGCGCAAACCGACACTGCTGATCAGCGACATCGTGATGCCCGAGATGGACGGTTATGAACTGTGCAAAGCGATCAAGTCGGATGATGCCTTGAGGGATATTCCGGTCATCCTGGTGACTACCCTGTCCGATGTCATGGACATCATGAAGGGGCTGGCGTGCGGCGCGGACAATTTCATCCGCAAGCCGTATGAGGATAAATACCTGCTCGCCCGCGTCGATTACCTGCTGATGAACAAGGAAATGCGCAAGGGCCTGAAGATGCAGATGGGGATGGAAATCCATCTCGGCGGACAAAAGCATTTCATCACCGCCGAGCGGCAGCAGATATTGGACCTGCTGATTTCGGTCTATGAAGAAGCGGTGCACATCAGCGAAGAGCTCAAGCTGCGGCAACGCGAACTGGCCGACTCGAACCGCTCCCTGACCGGCCTCTACCACGTCGCGGAGGGACTGAACCGCGCGGTGAACGAGTGTGAGGTGTGCGAAAAGGCGCTCGAACATGCGCTGGAGCTGCCGGGGGTGCGAGCCGGATGGATTTCCCTGCAGGAAGGCGGGGCGGACTTCCGGCTTGTCGCCGCGCGCGGCCTGCCGCCGGCATTGGCAGCAGCAGGCGCGATGGACGGCCTATGCGAATGCCGGCGCCGCTTTCTCGCGGGGGAACTGGATCACGTCACCAACATCATGGAGTGCGAGCGGCTGCAATCCGCTACGGGCGATACGGATGGCCTGCGTTATCACGCCAGCGTGCCGTTGTGGATCGGCGAACGCATGCTGGGAATCATGAATCTGGTGGGCGCGGATCAGGGTCTGTTCAAGGACGACGAACTGGAAATGCTGTACGGCGTCGGGCACCAGGTGGGCATCGCGCTGGAGCGCGCCAGATTGCACGAGGGCCTGGAACGTCTGGTGGAGGAGCGTACCGCCGCGCTGACCGCCGAGATCGTGCAACGCAAACAGATCGAAAAAAAAATGCGCGAATTGGCCGTGATCGTCGAGTTTTCAGATGACGCGATCATCAGCATGACACCGGATGGAAATATCCTGGCCTGGAACCGGGGCGCGGAGCATCTCTACGGTTATACCGCCGAGGAAGTGCGAGGGCAGCATTTCACTTTTCTGGTTCCGCAGGAACATATGGATGAGACGATGGAAATTATCGCCAGGATCGGCCAGGGAGAACATGTCGAACATTACGAGACAATTCGCCTGACCAAAGACGGCAGGCGGATTTTCGTGAACCTCACCGAATCTCCGATCCGGGATGAAACGGGGGCGGTCGTGGGCATTGCGAAAATCGCGCGCGACATCACCCAGCACAAGGCGGACGAGGCCGGGATCGTCCGCCTCAACCGCATCTACAGCGTACTCAGTGGCATTAACACGACCATCGTGCGCATCCGCGACCAGCAGGAGCTTTTTAAGGAGGCATGCCGCATCGCGGTGGAACATGGCAAGTTCATATTCGCCTGGATTGGCATGTTTGATGCGGGCACGCAACAGATCACGCCGGTCGCCAGGGCGGGCCATGAGGACGGGTATCTGGATCAGATTAACTTGACCTCCATCGAAGATGCGCCCGGAAACTGCCGCTTGACCGCGGAGGCGCTCACCCAGGTAAAACCGGTGATCTGCAACGACATCGCCGCAGAAGATCGCATCGAAAATTGGCGCGGCGAAGCCTTGAAGCGCGGCTATCGCTCCCTGGTGGTCTTTCCGCTCACCGTGGAAAGTCGGCCGGTCGGCGTGTTCGTGCTGTATGCGCCGGAAACCGGCGTGTTCGATGACGAGGAGATGCGGCTGCTGAGCGAGATGGCTGGCGATATTTCATTTGCCCTGGATAACCTCGAAAAAGAGAAGCGCCTCAACTATCTGGCTTATTTCGATGCGATTACCGGCCTGCCGAACCGCGCGCTGTTTCTGGACCGGGCAAATCAGCGCATCAGGGCCGTGCATGACGGGAAAAAGGCGTTTTCCGTGATCTTGCTTGACCCCGAACGGTTCAGCAGCATCAATGAGACGTTCGGCCGGCAGGCTGGGGACGACCTGTTGCGCCAGATTGCCTCGCGGCTCAAAGAAACGCTCGATGAAACGTATATCCTGGCCCGGCTTGCGGCTGACAATTTCATCATCGCCACGCGGGGCGATGATGAAGGCACGGGCATTGCCCATGTCCTGGAGACGATTTTGTCCGGCATACAGAATCAGCCATTCCTGATCGGCGGGCAGGAGTTGCGCGCTGCGACCAGGGCAGGGATAGCGTCGTATCCTGCCGACGGCGAGGACATCGAGACCCTGCTGCGCAATGCCGAGGCGGCGCTGAAAAAGGCCAAGCTTTCCGGCGACAAGTATCTGTTCTACGCCCCCGAATTCAATGCCCGGGTCGCAGAAAAACTGTCGCTCGAAAACAAGCTGCGCCGGGCTTTGGAGCAATATCAGCTGGTGCTGCATTACCAGCCCAAGGTTGATCTCAAGAGCGGGCAGATTTGCGGGCTGGAAGCGCTGCTGCGCTGGAACGATCCCGAGACTGGCCTGGTGCCGCCGATCAAGTTCATCTCCTTGCTCGAAGAAACCGGGATGATCCTGGAGGCGGGCCGCTGGGCGTTGATGCAGGCCGTGTCGGATTCCCGCGCATGGCAGGCCAAGGGCCTGCGCGCGCCGCGGATTGCCGTCAATGTTTCGCCGCTTCAGTTGCAACAGAAAGATTTTGTCAGCATGGTGGCAGACGCCATAAGCGATGTCGGCAGCGAGGCGGTTGAGCTGGAGCTGGAGATTACCGAGAGCCTGATCATGCAGGACATAGAGGCCAATATCCAGAAACTCAAGGCCATCCGCGAGATGGGCGTCGAGGTGGCGATTGATGATTTCGGCACCGGTTACTCCTCGCTCAGCTACATCGCCAAGCTGCCTGTCAATACCCTGAAGATCGACCGGGCGTTCATCATCAACATGGCCAGCAATTCTGATGACCTGGGCATCGTCTCCACCATCATTTCCCTGGCGCATTCCCTGAATCTGCGGGTGGTCGCGGAAGGCGTCGAAACCACTGAGCAGGCGAGTCTCCTGCGCTTGCTCAAATGCAATGAACTCCAGGGGTTCCTGTTCAGCCAGGGAGTTCCGGCAGAACAGATCGAAACATTTCTGCGCGAGAAAAAGTCACTGCCGGGCTGACGCCGGGGAGTGCAGGGGAGTCGGCCACAGTCCTACAAGATCGAGATTCCCTTGATTTTGCGCGGCTGCTTTGCTACTGCCGCCCAGCGGTAGAAACCCTGCTTGGCCAGTTCGACAATGCAGAGATAAACCAGCACCATGGCCCCCAGGATGAAATAAAACTTGGCGGGTGGCGGCACAAAGCCGAAGTAAGTGCCGAGCGGCGTGAAGGGCAGCAGCACTGCCGTGGCGACTATCGCCAGCGAGGTTGCTGTCAGCAAAGGATGGGGGCGGCTTTTCAAGGGGTTCTTGCGTGTGCGGATGATGAAGATCACCAGTACCTGGGTGCATAGCGATTCAACGAACCAGCCGGTCTGAAACAGTTTTTCATTCGCTTGAAAAACGACCAGCATGAGGTAAAAGGTGAGGAAGTCGAACAGCGAGCTGATCGGCCCGATCACGAGCATGAAATTGCGCACAAAATTCATGTCCAGCACACGCGGCGTATGCGTTTCGCTGCTGTCCACCTTGTCCAGCGGGATGGGAATTTCCGAGAGGTCGTAGAGAATGTTGTTGAGCAGGATCTGCGTCGGCAACATGGGCAAAAAAGGCAGGAACAGCGAAGCGCCGGCCATGCTGAACATGTTGCCGAAGTTGGAACTGGTGCCCATCATGATGTACTTCATGATGTTGCCAAAGGTGCGCCGCCCTTCCAGCACGCCCGCATGCAGTACATGCAGATCCTGTTGCAGGAGGATCATGTCGGCCGCCTCCTTGGCGACATCGACGGCTGAGTCGACCGACAAGCCGACATCGGCCGCGTGCAGGGACGGCGCATCGTTGATGCCATCGCCCAGATAGCCGACCACATGGCCGCGCGCGCGGAGCGCCCGGATCACGCGCTCCTTTTGCGCCGGATTGACGCGGCAGAACAGGTTCACGGCCTCCACCCTGGCTTGCAGGGCGTGGTCGTCCAGTTGCGCGATCTCCTTGCCGGTCAGCAGCCCCGTCACCGGAATTTTCAACTCGGCGCAGACGTGGCGGGTCACCAAGTCGCTATCCCCGGTCACGATCTTGATGGCGATGCCGGTTTTCTTGAGCGCGGCAAGGGCGGGCGCAGCGCTTGCCTTGGGCGGGTCGAGAAAGGCGGCAAAACCGGCCAGCACCAGTTCCGTTTCATCATCCACCACGGCATGGGGATG
>DILD01000084.1:5230-11864 GCA_002424845.1 Thiobacillus denitrificans
TGCGCTTCATAGTGCGTGCACAGCCCGACGATTTCATCGGGCGCGCCTTTCACCACCAGCCAGCGCGTCTCGCCGTTATCAATCAACACCGAGACGCGGCGCCGCTCGAAGTCGAAGGGCACTTCGTCGATTTTTTTCCAGGCGCCAACATCAATGTGCTGATGGGCAAGAATGGCTTCATCCAGCGGGCTTTTCAGGCCGGTCTCGAAAAAGCTGTTGAAATAGGCCAGTTCCAGTACCCGCCCGCTGGCTTGGCCTTGCGCATCCACATGCTTCTCCAGGCGGATTTTCGCCTCGGTCAGGGTGCCGGTCTTGTCGGTGCACAAGACATCCATCGAGCCAAGATCCTGAATCGCGGACAGGCGCTTGACGATCATGTGCTGTTTGGCCATGCGCAGCGCGCCGCGCGACAGCGTGACCGAGATCACCATGGGCAGCAGTTCCGGCGTCAGCCCCACGGCCAGCGCCACGGCGAACAGGAAGGATTCCAGCCAGGGCTTGTGGAAATAGGCGTTCACCAGCAGCACGAACATCACCATGAGGACGGTCAGGCGCATGATCAGCATGCCGAAATGGCGGGTGCCAAGCTCGAAAGAAGTCGGCTCCGCGGGCCGAGAAATGCTCTCGGCGATGGCGCCGATGGCCGTATCCACACCCGTTTGCATTACCTGCATGCGGGCGTTGCCGCTGATGACTGATGTGCCCATGAACACCGCGTTGGTCGCTTCCTGCAAATCGGTGGCCGTATCAGGCAGTATGCCGGGATGCTTTTCCACCGGGTAGGATTCACCCGTCAGCAGCGTCTGCTTGACGAAGAAATCGCGCGCTTCCAGCACCCGGCCATCCGCCGGAATCAGATCGCCTGCCGTCAGGAGCGCAATGTCGCCGGGTACGACTTCGGTTACCGCAATCTCCAGCGCTTGGCCATCGCGCAGCACATTGACGCGGACGGAAACCGACTGGCGCAATTTTTCCGCAGCCGCATTGGCGCGGTATTCCTGGACAAAGTCCAGCGTGACACTGAGCAGCACGATGCAACTGATGATGAGAAAGTTGGCCAGCTCCCCGGTAAATGCCGACACCGCGCTGGCGGCGAGCAGGATCAGGACCAGCGGATTCTTGAAGCGGGCAAGGTACTGGCGCAGCAGGGATTTTTTCTGCCGTTCGCGGAACAGGTTGGGGCCGTACTGAACCCGTCGCGCTGCGGCCTCGGCGCCGGACAAGCCGGTAATTCCGCTTGTTTCCGGCAGAGGATCAAGCCACCAGGATGGACTTTTTGCATTGGTCGTCATTTCAGAGCCCTCTTGTCAATCCGTAACAGGCAAATACCCTGTTGCTACTTTAACAGGTCATTTTGTGACGAACACCCAATGATGAGACGCTGAATTCGCCGTATCGCCAACACCGACTTTTTTGCATTATTTGGCATTGCCTTGAACTTTTGTGGAATTACTTCATTATTTCAAGTATTATGGAAATATAGAGTTAAATGTGGAGTCCGCTATGGAGTCAGTTGTCGTTGTCAAAGCCCTGGCTGCGCTTGCGCAGTCATCAAGGCTGGAAATTTTCCGCTCGCTCGTGGTGGCAGGCGGTACGGGCTTGACGCCTTCCGTTTTAGCGGAATCTTTGGGTATTGCGCCCAATACGCTTTCGTTTCATTTGAAAGAGTTGGTGCATGCCGATCTGGTGAGCCAGGAGCGCATTGGCCGCAACTTGATTTATCGCGCCCAGTACGACCGCATGAATGCCGTGCTTGGTTACCTCACCCAGAACTGTTGCCAGGGGCAGGCTTGCCTCATTGAGGCGGCAAGCCGCTGTGATTGTTGATTTGTACTGTTAATTTTTTAGAAAAGGAAACCGCATGAAACGCTTTCACGTTCATATCCAGGTAGATGATTTACCCGCCAGCATCAATTTTTATACCCGCCTTTTTGCCGCCGATCCTGCGCGCGTGGAAGCCGATTATGCAAAATGGATGCTGGATGATCCGCGCGTGAATTTTGCGATTTCCACCCGTGGCGCCAAGCCAGGCCTGGATCATCTGGGTTTCCAGACGGACACGGCCGAAGAGTTGGCGCAATTGAAAACCCGCGCGGAAGGCGCGGAAATGGCGTTGCTGGATGAAGGTGAAACCTCGTGCTGCTATGCGCGTAGCGACAAGCATTGGATCATCGACCCGCAAGGCATCCCGTGGGAACACTTTCATACCTTGGGCAACATTCCTGTTTTTAATGAGGGCGAGCAAACCGCAGGAGGCAGCGCCTGCTGTGCCCCGGGCAAAGCCCAATCTTCCTGCTGCTGATCAAATAAGACAATAGGTTTTCCATGACGACACTGACCGCGCCCTTGAATGTTTTGTTTCTCTGTACCCATAATTCTGCCCGCAGCATCCTGGCCGAGGCCTTATTGAATTCCCTTGGCAATGGGCGTTTCAAAGCCTATTCTGCCGGCAGCAGCCCGCGTGAAAATCAACAGCCGCATCCACTGGGATTGCAGGTTTTGCAACAGGCGGGCATACCGACTGACAACTTGCGCAGCAAAAGCTGGGACGAGTTTGCCGCGCCCGGTGCGCCCCGTATGGATTTGATTATCACCGTGTGTGACAACGCCGCTGGTGAAGTTTGTCCCATCTGGCCAGGCCACCCGGCTACTGCGCACTGGGGCTACCCCGACCCTTCCGCGGGGGAAGCGCCGGATGAAGTCAAGCTCGAAGAATTTCGGCAGACCCTGCATGCCATGAAGCGCAGGCTGGAATTGTTATGCCATCTGCCGGAAGAAAAACTGGCCAGGCTCGCCTTGCAAACCTCGGCGCGCGCGCTGGCGCAGGCTTAATATCATGGATGTCAAGCATATGAGCCGATTTGAACGCTATCTTACGGTATGGGTTTTTATTTGCATCGTCGCAGGCATTGGCCTGGGGCAGATATTCCCCGCAGTTTTTCAGGCCATCGGCCACATGGAAGTGGCGCACGTCAATTTGCCGGTTGGCCTGCTGATCTGGGTGATGATTACGCCGATGCTGATGAAAGTGGATTTTGCTGCCCTGGGTGAAGTCCGCGCGCATGTCAAAGGCATAGGCGTCACGCTGTTCGTCAATTGGCTGGTCAAGCCGTTTTCGATGGCGTTTTTGGGCTGGCTGTTCATACGCCACTGGTTCGCGCCCTGGCTGCCTGCGGATCAACTCGATAGCTACATTGCCGGGCTGATTTTGCTCGCGGCAGCCCCCTGCACTGCGATGGTGTTTGTGTGGAGCCGGCTCACCGGTGGCGACCCGTTGTTTACCTTGTCGCAAGTGGCGTTGAATGACACCATCATGATCTTCGCCTTTGCGCCCCTGGTGGCCTTTTTGCTCGGCATGTCGGCGATTACCGTGCCCTGGGATACGTTGCTCACGTCCGTGGTCCTGTACATTGTCATTCCCGTGATGCTCGCCCAATGGCTGCGTAAAACCTTGCTGGCTGACGGCCAGCAGGCGTTCGACGCCGTCATGGCAAAGATTGGCCCGTGGTCGATCACGGCACTTTTGGCGACGCTGGTTTTGCTCTTTGCCTTTCAGGGCGAAGCCATTTTGCGGCAACCCCTGGTGATTGCGCTGCTGGCCGTGCCCATCCTGATTCAGGTGTTCTTCAATTCCGCGCTCGCGTACTGGCTTAATCGTGTCGTTGGCGAAAAGCACAACGTCGCCTGTCCGTCGGCGTTGATTGGCGCTTCCAACTTCTTCGAACTGGCAGTCGCTGCCGCCATCAGCCTGTTCGGATTCCACTCGGGCGCGGCCCTGGCAACGGTAGTGGGCGTGTTGATTGAAGTGCCGGTGATGCTGCTGGTCGTCCACCTTGTTAACCGCAGCAAGGGCTGGTATGAGCGGGGTTATAGGCGTTGTTAGGCAGCGCTGGTTAGCCATGGGGGATGTCTTATGCAAAAAGCGCCGTGTCACCAACGCCGACTTTTTTGCGTTGCACAAATTTTATCAGTATCATGCAAGTGCCCATCCCTGTCAGTAAAGCCCGCAGGAAAACCGCAAAAACTTTTAGGAAAAGCCATGGACCTGATACACATGCTTGAGTGGCGCTATGCCACCAAAAAAATGGACCCGGGCAAAGTCGTGCCAGAAGAGAAAGTGGAACGTATTTTGGAGGCCGCGCGTCTGGCGCCCACGTCCAGTGGCCTGCAGCCCTTTGAGATCATCGTCGTCACCAACCCGCAGGTGCGGGAGAAAATTCGCGCTATCGCATGGAATCAACCGCAAGTGGTTGATTGCTCGCATCTGCTGGTTTTTGCCGCCTGGGATAACTACACCGCAGAGCGCATCAACGGCATGTTCGACTTCACCAACCAGGAGCGCGGCGGCAGCAATGAAGGCTGGGAGAATTACCGCCAACAACTGCTGGCCGAATACCCGCAACGCAGCGCGGAAGAAAACTTCCAGCACGCTGCACGCCAAGCCTACATTGGCCTGGGCGTAGCGCTCATTGCCGCGGCGGCCGAAGGCGTGGATAGCACGCCGATGGAAGGCTTTAGCCCGCCAGCGTTGGACGAGATCCTCAACCTCCCGGCCAAAGGCTTGAAGAGCGTCATCATCATGCCATTGGGTTACCGGGATGCGGATAACGACTGGCTGGTGAACCTGAAAAAAGTCAGAAAGCCGCGCGAAGCGTTTGTCAGCGAAATGAAGTAAATCTGAAAAAGCAGGACATCCGTTTCACGTGCAGGCAGAAGACCTGAAATTGCTGGTCACGCACGAGATGCCCTTTGGCAAGCATAAAGGGCGTCTCATCGCCGATTTGCCGGGTAATTACCTGAACTGGTTCGCCCGCGAAGGCTTTCCACCCGGCGAGATTGGGCGCTTGTTGGCGTTGATGCACGAGATTGACCACAATGGCTTGTCCGGCCTGCTGGCGCCCTTGCGGCAGCGCTGAACTCATGGTCTGGCCGTGGCCAGTACGGGATGGCGAGACGCTATGCAAGTGAGTAAGCACCTCGTGAAAATCAATGGCCAAATTGAAACCGTGATTTTGCCGCTGGTTTATCAGCTGGCGATATACGCTATGCCCACCTTGATGGACGACCCGGCCATGCTGGCTTTTGCGTTTTGTTGAATAAGCGCCAAGCACGGGCATCAATGGACCCATTCGCCATGGTGCCTGGCAGGGCTTGGTAGATGGCGAAGAAAATTTTGGTGGCGGGAAGCTTACTACCGAACAACTTGCTATTGGGGTCAATGAGCACTGCTGCGGTTATCTGCGCCCCTTCGGCCGTCAAGCCCCAAGCAGGCGACGCACCAAGAGCGACTGCATATCCCGCCGGCCGTCGGCGATCACATAGATGTAAACCTTCTGCGCCATGACACGGTAGATCACTCGATAGGGCTTGAAAGCGGTCTGCCGATAATCCCGGATGCCAAGGGCCACCAGTTCCTTGGGATAGGCGCCGCGCTCAGGAAAAGTTGATAGGCTCTCGACGACTTCCAGTAGGCGATCCAGCACGTAGTCGGCATTGGCCTTGCAATCAAATTCGGCGATGTAGTCGTAGATCGACTCCAGATCCTGCTCGGCCCCCTCGGTCAGCAAGACCTCATATTTATGCCCAGCCATTACTTGGCTGCCTGCTTGGCCCTCAATCTTGCGACAACCTCAGCCACGGGCTTGACCTTGCCAGCTTCAATCTCCGCATTGCCGAGCGCCAGAATCTTCAGCAGCGCCAGCGTTTCCTGTGTTTCTTCGTAGGAGGCGACGTCCTGAATGACCGCCTTGGCCTCCCCGTTCTGGGTGATGACAAGCGGCTCCCGCCCCTCGGTCAATTGGGCCAAAACTTCGGCCGCGTTCGCCTTGAGGTAACTGATGGGTTTGACTTGCGATGAGTAGCGCATGACCTGGCTCCTTGATCTGAACGGGACTCAATATAGTCTTTATTCAGTCCTGTTGCAACAATTGATCAATCCGCTCCTGCACCCAACCAAAGCTCAGATGTTCCTGCTCCAGCCGTAGTCCTTCACGGATGCGGTTGTCGCGCAGGTCGTTGTACAGGCTCAACTCCTCCGGTGTCAGTCTGTGCAAATCGCCCCGTTGTTGCTTGTCTTCTCGTCCCCAGAAGGATACGTGGGCATCAAGCGAGGCCCGATCCATGAGGAACGAATCGACGTGGCTGAAGTGACTCCGCAGTTGATCCAGGATGGCAAAGCCATGGGTATCGATGTCGCCCCAATAATGAATGGCGCACTGCTCTAGCCACCAAGCCTGGGCGAGTGCGCCCCAACCGTATCCGGAGCCAAAGATAGCGATCGCTCCTGGTACGTTTGGCAAGGCCAGGAAGTTGGTTTCATTCTCCGTGATGAATACCCGTCGCACATCGATAGCCAGCTGGCTGAAACTGCTGACTATGAGCGTTCGTTCGAAACCCCATCGCCATGTGTGATGAAGTGCAAACCGCAGCCCGCAAACCGCATGGTTACGAGGGGTGACGCGCAGGCCGACCTGCGCACGAACAGAGAAAAGAGAGGAATTCGGGTGACCGGCAGGGCGAAACGGCACATTCAGGCGATCATCGAAATTCGCACCACCCGCGAAACCCCGCCACTGCTGGCCCTTCGCGGGCATGAAAAAGCCCGGAGCATGTCCGGGCTTTGAGGTACTGGTGG
>DILD01000036.1:0-11590 GCA_002424845.1 Thiobacillus denitrificans
GCACGCGCTCGATCTCGCCGCCGACGGCTGGCCCACCCAACTGGCGGCCGCCACGGTCGCGCTGGCCGGCGCCGCACTGCTGGCCGAATGTGAGCGACGCTGGCCCGACACCCAGGAGGCCCTGATCGGATCGACGTTTGTCGTCGCCGCCAGCGCGGCCGTACTGTTGCTGGCGGGCGATCCCCACGGGGGCGAGCACCTGGCCGAATTGCTGAGCGGGCAAATCCTGTGGGCCACACCCGACCAGGCCATCCGCATTGCCGCACTTTACAGCGCCTTGCTGATCCTCATGGCCTGGCACGGCGAGCGTCTGAGCGGTCTCGGCTTCTACCTGGTCTTTGCTCTGGCGATTACCGCATCGGTTCAGCTGGTCGGTGTCTATCTGGTCTTTGCCAGCCTGATCCTTCCTGCGCTGGCGGTGCGCGGTCTGCCTCCCCGTCCCGCCCTGCTGGCCGGCTGGGGACTCGGCGCACTGGCCTACGCAGCCGGACTGGCCGCCTCCGCAGGGCTCGACTGGCCTGCGGGACCGGCCATTGTCATCGCCCTGGCGACGGCGGCACTGCCTGCTGGTAGATTCCTTCGGGTTGCCGTCACGCCTCAACAGCGATAGTATCCCGGACCGAAACTCATTTTTGACGCCCCCTGATTCCGTGGCCCTCCCGTTTTTTAAAAAAGGCAAGGACAAGACGCCCGAAGCTGCGCAAAAACCAGCGTCGGCTGCTGCTATTGCACCTGTGGACACCCCCTCCATGCTGGACATGGGGTCGGGCATGGGCAGCGGCATCGTGGTGGAGGAAACCAGCGGCACAGCAGAGTCCCCGGTGGGCGAGGCCGCCATTCAATATGCAAACGGACAGCCCGAAGCGGCCGAGCACCTGCTGAAGGGTGTCCTGACCGCGGATGACCGCCGCCCCTGGTACATGCTGTTCGATCTCTACAGCATCCAGAACCGCGAAAAGGAATTCGAGAAACTGGCGCTGGAATACGCGATGCGTTTTGAAGCCTCGCCCCCGGTATGGCAACGAACCGGGGGCAACGCCGACAAGCCGAAGCAAGCGGAAGCGGCCAGCCTGGAGTTGCCCGGCCTGCTCGATAAGACTGCCGCCGACGCCATGCGCCAGGGCATCGAAGCGGCGCCCAAGAACGCCACGGTACGAATCGATTTTTCGCACATCGCCATGGTCGATGAGACCGGTGCGGATGAGTGCGCCAAAATCCTGGCGGCCGCACGCAAAACAAAACGCAAGCTGCAGATCGGCGGGGTGGAAACCCTGATGGCCTTGCTGCAGGACCTCAATCGCGCCACCCACAGCCGTGAGGTCCATTGGCTGCTTCTGCTTGAGCTGTATCAAACGCTTGGCCAGCAGGACGAATTTGAAAATCTGGCGGTCGATTTCGCGGTGCGCTTTGAATTGTCTCCCCCCTCGTGGGTCGAGGTGCAGGCCGCCGAAGTGGTGCAAACCAAGCCGGCCGAGCCGCTGGATGATGCGCTACGACTCTCTGGCGAGATCACCCCCAGCAGCGAGGGCGGCCTGCAGCAGCTGCGCAGCTATGCCGAAACCCATGACAATGTGCTGGCCGATCTCAGCCAGGTTACCCGCGTTGATTATGAAAGTGTCAGCCAGGTTCTCAGCGTGCTGATGCAATGCCTCGGCAGCGGAAAAGCCGTTATTTTGCGCGGCCATAACGCGCTGATTCACGAACTCTTCCGTGTCATGGGCATTGACCAGTTGTGCCAACTGGCTCCGCGTCACCCCGACTGATCCCGCCCGCCGCACCATGTCCGACGCCCTGATCGCCCAGGCTGCGCTTGCCGCCGCCGTGGCGTGGGGAACTGGGTCTTCGCCTGTATGCCGTCGTGCTGACGCTCGACCTGCTGGGCAGGTTCGACATACGTGACCTGCCCGAACCGTTGCAGGTCCTGTCACACCCGCTGGTTCTCGGCATCAGCGGGCTGCTGACGCTGGCCGAATTCATCGGCGACAAGATTCCCTGGGTCGACAGCGTCGTCCGACTCGATCCACACCTTCATCCGCATCCCTGGCGGCCGCCTTTTTTGCCGACAGTGATACCGCCATCCAGACCGCCGCGGCGCTCCTGGGCGGCACCTTTGCCGCCGGCAGCCATATTGCCAAGTCCGGCACGCGCGCGCGGATCAACACCTCGCCCGAGCCGCTCCGCAACATCGCCGCCTCGTTCAGCGAAGAAGGCCTGCTGATTGGCGGCCTGTGGCTGGCATTTTTTCACCCACTGGCGTTTCTGGCTGCGCTGCCGTATTCATGCTCGCCACGCTGTGGATGCTGCGCCGCCTGTGGCACTGGCTCAGACAAAGCAAGCCGCCTCCTGCGCCGGCCTGAGCGTCATTTATAATGGTGCCCATGGAACAATATCGCGGCACCACCATACTCTCGGTTCGACGGGGGGCTGACATCGCCCTCGGCGGCGACGGCCAGGTCACCCTCGGCAACATCGTCATCAAGTCCACCGCGCGCAAGATCCGCCGGCTGCACCAGGACAAGGTGCTGGCCGGTTTCGCCGGCGGCACCGCCGACGCCTTCACCCTGTTCGAGCGCTTCGAGGCCAAACTCGACAAGCATTCCGGGCACCTGCTGAGGAGCGCAGTCGAACTCGCCAAGGACTGGCGCACCGACCGCATGCTGCGGCGCCTGGAAGCCATGCTGGTAGTGGCCGATCGTGAGTACTCGCTCATCATCACCGGCAACGGCGACGTGCTGGAGCCCGAACTCGGCATCGCCGCCATCGGTTCCGGCGGCGCCTTCGCCCAGTCCGCCGCCCGCGCCTTGCTGGAAAATACCGATCTGCCGCCGCTTGAAATCGTGAAAAAGAGCCTCACCATTGCAGGCGACATCTGCATTTATTCGAACCAGAACCACGTGATCGAGAGCCTCTGAGCGCTGTTCTCCGCTCTCGACTCTCCGCTCCCCCCTAATGACTCCCAAAGAAATCGTCCACGAACTCGACAAGCACATCGTCGGCCAGGCCGCCGCCAAGCGCGCGGTGGCGGTCGCCCTGCGCAACCGCTGGCGGCGCCAGCAGGTGAGTGAGCCCTTACGCCAGGAAATTACCCCGAAGAACATCCTGATGATCGGGCCCACCGGGGTCGGCAAGACCGAAATCGCACGGCGTCTGGCACGGCTCGCCAACGCGCCCTTCATCAAGATCGAGGCGACCAAGTTCACCGAGGTCGGCTACGTCGGGCGCGATGTCGACACCATCATCCGCGACCTGATGGAAACCGCGGTCAAGCAGACGCGCGAACAGGCCACGTCCAAGGTGCAGTTCCGCGCCGAGGAAGCCGCCGAAGAACGCATCCTCGACACGCTGCTGCCGCCGCCGCGCAGCGTCGGTTTCAACGAGCCCGAGCCTCAGCGCGAAGAAGGCGCGGCGCGCCAGCGTTTCCGAAAGATGCTGCGCGAAGGCGCGCTCGACGACAAGGAAATCGAAATCGAACTGGCGGCGATCAGCCCCAGCATGGAAATCTTCACTCCGCCGGGGATGGAAGACCTGTCGCAGCAGTTGCAGGGCATGTTCGCCAACCTCGGACAAAGCCGCCGCCAGACCCGCAAGCTGAAAGTGCGCGATGCGATGAAGCTGCTGACCGAGGAAGAGGCCGGACACCTGATCAACGACGAGGATACCAAGCAGCAGGCGCTCGATGCGGTCGAGCAGAACGGCATCGTGTTCCTCGACGAGATCGACAAGATCGCCACCCGCAGCGATGCCCAGGGCAGCGACGTGTCGCGCCAGGGGGTGCAGCGCGACCTGTTGCCGCTGATCGAAGGCACCACCGTCTCGACCAAATACGGCATGGTGAAGACCGACCACATCCTGTTCATCGCCAGCGGCGCGTTCCACCTGTCGAAGCCGTCCGACCTCATCCCCGAGTTACAGGGGCGACTGCCGATCCGCGTTGAACTGCAGGCACTCTCGGTAGAAGACTTCGAGCAGATTCTGATTTCCACCGATGCCTGCCTGACCCGCCAGTACGAAGCCCTGCTGGCCACTGAGGGCGTCACGCTCAAATTCACTGACGACGGCATTCGCCGCATTGCCGAGATCGCCTTCGAGGTGAACGAACGTACCGAAAACATTGGCGCCCGCCGCCTGCACACGGTCATGGAAAAGCTGCTGGAAGACATCTCCTTCGATGCCGGCAGCGTCACCGGAGAATACGTTGTCGATGCCGAAGCCGTTACCACGCGCCTGGCCGCCCTGGCCGCCCGTGAAGACCTCGCACGCTACGTCCTATAAGCCGAATACGCGCCTCCCCATCCACTCTTTACTCGCGACACCCAAAACATGAAACCCGAAACCACCCCGCCCGTCGAAACCCGCGGCAAATTCCTTTCCAGCATTCTGTTCGGCAGCCGCTGGCTGCAAGTGCCGCTCTACCTCGGGTTGATCGCTGCGCAGGTAGTCTACGTCATCCACTTCATGGTCGAACTGGAGCATCTGATCGTCGGCACCTTCACCCTGGGTGAAGAAGCCATCATGCTGATCGTACTAGGCCTGATCGACGTCGTGATGATCTCCAACCTGCTCATCATGGTCATCGTCGGCGGCTACGAAACCTTTGTCTCGCGACTGCGGCTCGAAGGCCACCCGGACGAGCCTGAATGGCTGTCACACGTCAACGCCAACGTACTCAAGGTCAAGCTGGCCACTGCCATCATCGGCATTTCGTCGATCCATCTGCTCAAGACCTTCATCAACGCCCCCAACCTCGATGAAAAGGTTCTGCTGTGGCAGACCCTCATCCACATGGCCTTCATCGTTTCGGCCGTGGCGATTGCCTACATCGACAAGCTGATGCCCCACCCGGCCAAACATTAAGGCTGGACACCGTTTCTTGAGTGACGATATGCGGCGGCTAATGCCTCCATCGACATTACTTATTTGGCTGACCACTCCCGCAGGCGGAGAATTGCCCGGTTAAGTCACATTTATCTGGAGACATCATGGCCACCCGCGACACCCTCACCCCCCAAGAAGCCCAATGCAGCGGCGGCGCCGACTACGCTGCACTGGCGCTGGAAGCCCTGCAAGAACCCGCTGATGCAGCCTATGCCAAGGAACTGATGGATCGCGTGGCGGACGACTGCCAGTTCACCAAGGATCTGGCTGCATGCGCCATCGTCTACAAGGCCTTGGGAGAACAGGGCCGGGCCGAGGAACTGCTGCAGACAGCGGAAGACTACTGCATGTCGGGCGAGGAGCAAGTCGCGCTGGCCGAAGCCAAGTTCAAGGTGCTGGGGGACAAAGAGGCTGCAGTAGGCGCCTACGAAAAAGCGCTGAAAGAAACCGGCAACCTGGACCCGCTGATCGATCTGGCCAAAAACGTGATGAGGGTGATCTCGGACAGCGCGTTCGCCAAGAAGGTGCTGGAAAAGGCCGAGGCGAAAATTTCGCGTGCGGTCGAATACAGCAAGCTGGCGGCCGCTTCGGCCGAGCACCTGCTGGATAAGGACTATGCGGCAGCAATCTTCAACAAGGCAGCAGAAAAGCTGTCCACGGTACCCGACCTGCTCTCGCTGGCAGGCGAAGTGACCAGAACGCTGGGGGACCCACAAAAGGCCAAGGCCTTGTATCAGCGCGCTCTGGAAGGCGCGACCGATTTCACCGCGGCCAAGACGCTGATCGAATCGGCCAAACAGGTTGGCGACACCGCATTCATGCAAGCCGCGCTGAAAAAGGCGGGCGATCTGGCAACCACCACCAGTGAATACATCGAGCTCGCGGTGGGACTGGCAGGCGTGGGCGACAAGCCTGGCGCCACCTCTCTGCTGGACAAGGCCGAGGACGCGGTAGCCGGTCTGGACGAAATGCAGAAACTGGCGACAGCAGTCGAAACCCATCTGTCCGACGATACCGAACGCATGACCCGGGTGAAGGCCAAACTGGAAAAGCGCCAGGCCAACCATGCACGCTATATGGAATTCCAGCAGCTTGAAAAAGAGGCGGTCAGCGTCAAGCAATTTCTCGCATTGGCTGAACGTGTCCGGCTGGAGCTGGAAGACCCCTTCTATTCCGCCAAGTTGATCGAGGCAGCAGAGAATCTGCTGGACGGTACCGGCTACCAGTTCTCACGCTACAAGCCCATTCTGCTGGCCGTTGACAAGAACCTGGACGACACTGCCTGGCTCGGCCGCCTGCTTGACCGTGCCGCGGAAAACGCCACGGATTTCATTTCCTTCAAGGATCTGGTGGTCACGGCTGCGCAATTGAAGCATCGCGAACTCGGCGTGGCCCGTGCACGCGCCTACCTTTCCACGCGTGAGACCGCACTGGCATCGGACGCACATGCAACAGTGTACGACATGGCAAAGCTCGCCGAAGCGAGCTTTGCCGCCACGCGCGATGCCGCCGAAGCCGGACGTCTGCTGGAGACCGCGCGAGCCAAGGCCGAGGATCACTTCGCGCTGACGCACATCGGACGCCTCTACGCCGCCATGGACAACGCCATCCAGGCTGACGTGCTGTTCGCGGCGGCAGCCGCAGCGTGCCCGAATGGCGACGCCTGCATCCAGTTCATCGACCGCCTGCGCGGATTCGCCCTGCCGGCCGAGACGCTGAAGAAGTGGTACGCCGAGTGCGGCGCGCATCTCAGCAAGCCGGCCGACAAGCTGCGCTGGGCAGAAGGCATTGCCGATGCCCTGAACGACAAGACTTGGGCAAGCGAAGTCTATGGCCAGCTTGCCGGGCAATTCAGCGGCGCCGAAGCAGCGCGTTTCGAACTCAGCCGTCGCTCGCGTGCCGACCTCAATTACTTTGGCGCCAAACGGCGCCACTAAGTCACGGCCAGGCCTTCCTGTCCACGCGCTGCATCAAACGACCGCAATACCCCTGAAAACAGCCCGGTTGAACGGGCTGTTTTTATTTGTACACTCCGGTGTGAAGTCGTTTAAAGGAGCGCGCCATGGTTGACCTTTCCGCACTGATCGATACGGTGCAGAAGAACTGCAGCATCGCTGATGCCCGTCATGCACGTGACATGACGATGTGCACATTCCTGCTGGAAATGCGCGAATACTACCGATGGGAAATGGAAATCCCCTATGGCGCACGTCTGCCCAAGGAAGAACTGGGGAACTGGCTGAGTGCACGCGAAAGCGAATGGGATGCGATCGAGGAGGAAGATTTTACCCCTCTGCCCCTGAACGAGGCCGCCATTGATCCGTTCGAGGTCGATGACATCAATCGCATGCTGATCCCGCATGGGCTGGTCTACAGCAGCGGCCTGGGGCATTTTCGCAAGCCGCATTTCGTGCTGGCCGAGCTCAAGCATGCCGAAGTGCGCGATGGCGTGCAGGTGCTGGTGGCTGGCTGCGAATATGCGCGCGATCTGATCGCCCCGCCAGCGGCCATGCGAGACGGTGCCATTTTCTTGCGCATGGACGCAGTTCGGCGGCTGCTATGGAACAAATACGAGGAATGGCAGTGGAAGGAAAAGGACACCGCCCTGGGGCGCGCATTCGCCCATTACGATTTCGAGCGTGGCATCGAGCGCGGCCTTGACCGCATGACAGAAGCCGAAAGCGAAGTGATGATTCTGCACGAGATCGGCGAGACCCGGGCAGAATCGCTGCTGGGCGAGGACTGGGCCAGCATGCTCGGCCAACTTGATTCACGACATGCCGAACTGCTGGCTCGCGCAGTGCGCGACCATCTGGCCGATTCCATGGTGACGCTGCCCACCCTGCTCGAACGCAATGCCATCGGCTCGCTGCATTTTTATTTCGCCAATCTCTCGGGCCTGCGCCGCGCGCTGTGCCCGAACCTGACGCAGGGCTACGAAGCCTGGCTGGGTCATCGTGACAATAATCGCCTTGCCGCTATCGTGTCGAAGGCTGCATTGCATTGGCAGGCTGCGGCGCAGCAGTTGATGGCTATTTATCATCGCGACCCGGCGCTCGGCAATGCCCGGCTCAATGCGCTGGCCAGCGGAGACCACGCCAGCCTTAAACTCTAGGCCCCCCTTTACCCCCCCCCATCGTAACGGGCTTCTCCCGGTCAATGCATCGCACAAGCGAAAAAAACGGGCGGTAAACGCCCGTTCTTTCACCTGCCGTTTGCCTGCCCTAGACTTGAACAGCTCCTTTATGTTCAAGTTGCGAGGCGATGTTTTCAAGCAACTGCTGCTCCTGATAGGGCTTGCCAAGATACACATTGACGCCCAGTTCCAAGGCATGGTTGCGGTGCTTGTCCGCCGTGCGCGAAGTGATCATGATAATCGGCACCGACTTCAGGCGTTCGTCGCTACGCATCACCCGGGCCAGTTCAAAACCATCCATGCGCGGCATTTCAACATCCAGCAATACGATATCCGGAATGAGGTCGCCCATCTTTTCCAGCGCATCCACGCCGTCCTTGGCGCTATCCACGCGGTAGCCTTCGCGGGTAAGCAGGCGCGTGGTGATTTTGCGCACGGTAAGCGAATCGTCAACTACCAGCACCAGTGGCGGCTGCAGGGCGGCGCTGACCTCAAACGACTCAGCGGGGGCGGCGCGCTCGGTCATGCTGCGCGGCTGACTGGCCCAGCGTATCGCCAGCGGAACCGGATTCAGAATCAGTAACACACGCCCATCACCACGCACGGTAGCACCGGCCACACCGGTAATACGCGCCATTTGCGGGCCGATATTCTTGACCACGATTTCACGCGTGCCTTCGATCACATCGACCATCACGGCGGCATGGCTGGTACCGCTTTGCAGCAGGAGAACCGGGTTATAACGCTGCAATTCATGCACGGCTTCGGTTTCGCCCAGAATATGCGGCAGGTAAGTAAACGGATAGCGCACACCACGCCACACCACTTCACCAGACAGCATCGCTTGCTCAAGCTCCGCTGGCTTCAGTTCGAGTACCTGCTGCACCAACGGTGTCGGCAGGGCATATTCAAACCGGCCAGCCTGAACCATCACTGCCTGGCTCATCGCCAGCGTAAGCGGCAAATAGATATCGAAGCAGGTACCCATGCCGGCCATGGAGCTGATTTCAATCCGCCCGCCAAGCGCAGAAATTTCACTTTTCACCACGTCCATGCCGACTCCGCGACCCGCCACCTGGCTGACCGCATCGGCTGTGGAAAAGCCTGCGGCAAGAATCATCTGCGCCAGCAGGGTTTCGGTGGGCTCGACACCCGGCGACAGCAGGCCGTTTGCCTCGGCTTTTTCGCGGATGCGTGCGTAGTTGAGGCCGGCACCGTCATCTTTCACGGTCAGCATCATTTCATTGCCGGACTGGCGGGCAGTCAGAACGATTTCGCCGAATTCGGGTTTGCCGGAAGCCAGGCGTTGCTCGGGCGTTTCGATTCCGTGTGCAAGCGCGTTGCGCAGCAAGTGCTCGAGCGGCGCAGTCACTTTTTCCAGCACCGAGCGGTCGATTTCCAGCTCGCCGCCCTGGATATCGAGTTGGGCGCGCTTGCTCACATCACGCGCAGTCTGGCGCACGGTGCGGTAGAGACGCTCGGCCACCGAATACAAGGGCACCATGCGCACCCTCAGCAGATCCTGCTGCAGTTCGCGGTTGAGGCGAGTCTGCTCGATCAGCGCGGCGTCGGCTTCCCCCAGTCGGGCCAGCAGAATGTGCTGGACGGTGGAAATGTCGTTGACGCTTTCAGCCAGGAATCGTGTGACCTCCTGGAAACGGGTGAATCGGTCAAACTCCAGGGGATCGAACTGCTGTTCGGCCACCCCCTGAGCCTGGAAAGTTGCCTGCATCTGCGACTCGGCCTGGATTTCGACTTCACGGATGTGGCCGCGCAAACGCGCCAGCGCTTCCGACAGTTCGGCAACGTGCCGCTTGAAGGCGAACACTTCGCTTTCGATCCGTGACCGGGCAATCGCCACCTCACCCGCCTGGTTCACCATGCGGTCGACCCAGTCGGCGCGCACGCGCAAAGTCGCGGCATTGCTGTCACGTGTTGCCGGCTGGTCAGTGGCGCGTGATGCAGCATCGGCTGTCGACATTCCGGGGGCAGGCGAAAGCACCGGTTCGACCGGAGCAGCCAGCGGCGCCTCGACATCCTCGACCACGGACGACAGATCGCCCTGCTTGAGACGCTCCACTGTATCGGCCAGACGGTCAACCTGGGCTTCCAGCGTATCGAATACCTCGCTGTCGGCTGGCATGTGGCCCTCAATCACCGCAACCACGCGTGACTCCATCACGTGGGTCAGTTCGCCGAGGCGCATGGCACCCACCATGCGCGCGCTGCCCTTGATGGTATGCAGGTTGCGGCGCAAGGCATCGCGCGCAGCCGATGAAGCGGGTGCGGCTTTCCACGCGCGAAGCTGCGCACTGGTGTCCGGCACCAGGTTTTCAGCTTCTTCGAGGAAAATCGGCAGCAACTGCTCATCGATTTCGTCGGCGACTTCGCGACGTTCGAACACCGGTGCCGGGGTAGCCGCCTTGAACTCCGGCAGAGCATTCACATCAAGTCCGGCAGCCGACACGGCAGCCTGAACCCGTTCGACCGAGTTCGCGACTTCCGGGGCAGAAACCGGGCTTGCCGGTTCGCTGTCCACTTTTTCCTTGACGACCGCAACGGGTGCCGCAATCCCGGCGGAAATGTCGTCAACCTCAGCCTGCGCCTCACTCAACCCGAGAATCAGATCTGTCGCCGGCCCCGGCAAATAGCCGGCTTCGATCGTTGCGACCATGATTTGCAGACGCTCGGCTGCATCCTGGATCAGCGGCAGGGAAGTTTGCGGCAAAGTCCGGTGTTCACGACTGTTCCAGTAATGCTCAAGAGCATGGGCCAGATCCGCGAGGCTGGCAAAGCCGGCAGTACTGGCAACTCCTGCCAGGGTATGCACGGCACGACGCGCATGCTCGCTGATTTCACTGTGCGGGTTTTCGCTGTGATGGTCGACCTCTGTCTGCAGCACCTGCAAACGCTGGTGCACCTCGGTGATGAACACCTCATACAGCCCTTTAGACAGGCACACCGAGCCAATACAGATTTCATCCTCAGCAGGGGTCGCAGCCAGTTCATTCTGCGCGTCCTGTTCTGACGTTTCCGTTTCGTTCACGGCTGGGCTGCTCCGGCCGAAATCACCCTCAACTTTCTCGTCCTGATCGGCCCCGGCCATCTCGGCCACGCGTTCGGACACCTCAACGGTCTCCATCACTTCGGGGGGGGCCTCAGGCGTTTCTTCCGGCATGGCCGCAAGGGGCTCGGCCACATGAGCGTACTCGATCACGGCAGCCGCCCCGCTTGACTCGCCCCCCGGCACCAGCACAGACGATTCATCGATTCGAAGTGCCGCCTCCCCCTGCAAGGCCGATTCTTCTTCCGGGATTCCGCTTCCCCCATCGGATACGGGCTCGAACGCCGTTACCAGGGCGCGTTCCGTTTCCTCAGGCGATTCGACAAATGCCTCCAGGGCAGGCAATTCAATCGGCGGCTCGGTTGCGGCCGCCTCCGTTTCCAGCCCGGTCTCATCAACCGCACCAAGGGTGAAGTCAAACGCAGCTTCATCCAACGCCTCAAGCGACTCAACCGGCGACTCGGCCCCCGCATCCAGCGAGGGAAGCTCGATCGACAGCTCGGTTGCGGCCGCCT